>JAQYWN010000144.1 GCA_029379265.1 Rhizonema sp. NSF051 | reverse complement strand
TAAAAATATAGAGTCATGAGATTCATGCAAAAATAGTGGTTAACCACATAAATTATGAAATGCCACTGACCTAGCTTCTTTTAAGCAATGAGTATCTGATAGGACATTAGCTTATGCAATTGTGGTTAGCGATCGCTTTTGAGGAAAAACTTTTTGGTTTACTGTTTATATTGACCTTAATTCTTAACAGTTACTCCATCAATATTATAGATGTATATACCTTGAACAAAGCGCCGAATCAAAGCTAAATTACAAATCTGCCATATCGGTTAGTTCACCTTGTACAATTACGCAGATTGCCATCTAGGTATTTTCAACTTCGGCAATGCGACGCAAAATATTGAAGTCGCCAAGAATAGCACTGCTACAGTGGTTAGTATCCAGTAAATACATTACTCATCCAAGGGATTCTGCTGATTGAAATTGACTTTACCACGAGTAGCATATACCATTTTAAGGCATTCTTCCATGTCGTCCCCTTCCCAGGTACCAATAGTTTTGAGATGTTTTAGCAGTGAGTTACCTGTAGACTGAACTGGAGTTTGGGGTTCTGTCACAATTTGCTTATTTGCATTCTTCTGTTGGGTTTCTTGCTGTGTTTGGGAAGGCTTGGTTTTAAGGAAGCGTAAAAAGTCTAAGGTTTCAGCCAGAAGATTTTCAGGGGCTGACTGAATTTCTTCAATAAGTAGTTCTTTAATAGTCATAGTAGGTTACTCTAAGACGATATCGAGAAATCAGGAATCGCTTCGTCAATTTGTGCCATTAATTCTATCGTCTCTTTCAGTGCTACAACAATGCGCTGGTAGTGTTGGAGTATAGGGTAGAGTTGGGAACTACCTGCAACACAGAAAATCATTTGTGAAGTGGAGTCCAATCACCAGATGGGACAAAACTTGCCCAGTAGAAAGGATGTTGATAACTTGGGTTTTTCAGCATTTCCAGTTGAGCATCTCGCAAAGCTTCATGTCTGCCCTTACCCGCTTTCAAACCTTGGTAATATTTTACCATCAGTTCTTTAGTCCCAGCATCACTCACTTTCCACAAACTCAAGACTTGGCTTTGAGAACCAGCAATTACTAATGCACGACGTAAGCCGTATAATCCATCTCCTACCTTGACATCACCTAACCCGGTTTCACATGCAGATAGCACGACTAATTGAGTGCCACGTAAAGAAAGCCCAGCGACTTCTAATGCCGTGAGTACACCATCGTTTGCCCCAGATGAAACTTGATTGCGATTGTTAGCACCAGCCAATGCTAATCCGGAACGCAACAAGGGATTTTCCAGATTCAAAACTTTTGGTTGCTTACCAAATTCATCATTCACGAGTTTAACTTCAGGATCACTCAGAAAGAAACCGTGAGTTGCTAAATGTAGGATACTAGGAGAATTAAGCTGTTTAATCGCAGTTTCTGTAGCTGACTGACCTAACTTTAGTGTAGTCTCTGGAAAAATAGCTTTGATTTTTTCTGCCTCTTCTTTAGTATTGCTGAGTGGTGGAAAACTGACAGAAGCTAAATCCTGAGAACGTCGATTTTGAACACCTCGGACTGTATTTGACGATTGTGCAGCAGCTACAGTCGTCTGTTGGTTATAGTCAACATCTGCAAACACAACTGGTGCAGTTTGGCTTGAAGCAACCGATTGCAAGCGTAGCAAGTCCCGTCCACTGGTAAGATAAGAGAATGCATAGCTTTGAATGAGGTATTTACCTTTCTCATCAACCAGTGCTTCAAAAGGAATGAGCGTTAACTGTCCATCGGGTGACAGCAGCAAGTGACGTGCATCTCCCAGTAGTGGGCGTATCGGTGCCATAACGAGTTGATCTACTTTCCGCGCAAGTTGCTGAACTTGTGGAAGCGAATTTTGGTGAGTACCATTAACAGGCTGAATCTCAATAGAAGAGCGCGAGCCTACAAGTGCCAGTGCTGTTCGTAATTCGGCGATGGATTTGTCAATAGTCGTAGATTCACCTAAGTCTACCCACTTTGGTTCGCCAGAAGAACGCAGTACCGCAGCAGCATAGTGCGATTTGCCCCAAAATTGGTTTCCTTTAGCTTTAAGATTGAACGATCGATACTGCACAATTTCAACTATTGCTGCGTCTTGAGGAATATGAGATTGAATGGCTTGTAATATCAAATCCGGTAGCATCGAAGTGATATAATTGGAACGAAAAAATCAAGGGTGCATTGAAGCAGGCGATGTCTGACGACAAGCCGCTCCGCGTCTACGCCATGCCGAAAAAATTGAAACTAGAGCAACATCACTCTGTAGAAGAATTGTCGAAGCTTTATCGTCAAGCATCAGACCCGATAGAACGTACGCGCTGGCAAATAATCTGGCTCCTAGCTTGTGGATACAGAGCAGAAGGAGTAGCAAAAGTTACAGGATATCGGCGAGGTTCTATTTATAAAATCGCAGGTCGTTATAATCAATTAGGTGTTGATGGTTGGAAGGATAAACGTCATGAACATCTCGGTCCTGAGACGTTGCTATCAGAGATGGAACAAGCTCTACTGTGGCAAGCATTGCAAGAGCCACCACCCGATGGCGGTTTATGGAATGGTCGCTCATGTTGCGGATTGGATGAGTAATCATCTTGACTGTCCTATACACCCTCAGCGAGGGTGGGAATATTTACGGGATGAGCGAGATGCGTTTAAAAGTACCACGGCCAGCACACGAACTTGCAAACCCAGTAGAACAAGAAAATTGGAAAAAAAAACTCGCACAAACACAGGAAGAAGTGAGTAAAAAATATCCAGGCTCAGAGGTGGAAATTTGGGCAATGGATGAACACCGTCTTGGACTAAAACCGATATTACGGAGAATCTGGGTACCCTTGGGAGAACAACCGATCACTAATGTGTACTGGCGTTATCAATGGCTATGGTTGTATGGTTTTGTACACCCGCAATCTGGCGAGACTTATTATTGGATTTTGCCGCACGTCAACGTCGAGCTTTTTAACCAAGTTTTAGCCGACTTCGCACGGGAATTTCAATTAGGTCAAGATAAGCACATAATCTTAACTCTTGATAGAGCCGGATGGCATACGAGTAAAGATTTAGAAATCCCTGCTGGTTTGCATTTAGAGTATTTGCCTTCTTATTCACCTGAATTACAGCCCGCAGAACGCTTATGGCCATTAGTTAACGAACCGATCGTCAATCGTTCTTTCGATCAACTTGAGGATTTGGAGGAGGTTTTATACCAACGCTGTAAAGTCCTTTTAGAACAGCAGTCTTTAATTCGAGCTATTACCTACTATCATTGGTGGCCTGTGAGTCCGTGTTAATTACACCGATGCTAACGGATTTGATATAACTCGACGGGCTGTGTTTGATTGCGGAATTCAGCACTCTTAACGCTGATAGCCTCTTCCAAGCGTTCTTTTTCAACAACTAAATGCTGGTACTGGGTTTGGTAGTCAGTAGGGCTTTGCTTTCCCTGACCTTTATATACTAATGCCGAGAGCTGCTGTTGGACGTTTAACCACTCGTCAAATAATTTTTGGGTTTCTGGTTGAGATGCAAACTCAGAGCGTAATGTTTGTATGCCATCTGCAACTGCATCTAATACCAGCCCCTTACGGCGTAGCACTGTCGTGAGTGCTACACGTGATATTTCAGGATTTTTGTTACCTTGTTGTTGTGATAGAGTAATGATACCATCAGTTGAACCCGTAAATTTTCTAGCGTAGTCCTGTTTTCTTTGTTCTGAACCTACAGCTTCAATCAGTTTAAGATTATGTTCTTCAACTGCTAGCCCACGACTATAGAAATCAGTGGCACGCTTGATATCGCCCTCTGCCCAGTACAATACTGCCAAATTGTTGAGGCTCGTGGCAACATCCGGATGTTCTTTCCCCAGTACTTTCTCGAAAATATTGAGTGAGCGCTGATATAAAGGTTCGGCTTTTTGATAGTTCCCCTGTGCATCGTACAGCAATGCCAAATTATTGAGGCTTTCTGCAACATCTGGATGTTCCTTGCCCACTACTTTCTCCCTAATCAAGAGTGAGCGCTGATATAAAGGTTCGGCTTTTTGATAGTTCCCCTGTGCATCGTACAGCAATGCCAAATTATTGAGGCTTTCTGCAACATCTGGATGTTCCTTGCCCACTACTTTCTCCCTAATCAAGAGTGAGCGCTGATATAAAGGTTCGGCTTTTTGATAGTTCCCCTGTGCATCGTACAGCAATGCCAAATTATTGAGGCTTTCTGCAACATCTGGATGTTCCTTGCCCACTACTTTCTCCCTAATCAAGAGTGAGCGCTGATATAAAGGTTCGGCTTTTTGATAGTTCCCCTGTGCACCGTACAGTGCAGCCAAATTGTTGACGCTAATTGCAACATCCGGATGTTCTTTGCCTAGTACTTTCTCTCTAATCTGGAGTGAGCGCTGAAATAAAGGTTCGGCTTTTTGATAGTTCCCCTGTGCATCGTACAGCAATGCCAAATTGTTAAGGCTTTGTGCAACATCCGGATGTTCTTTGCCCAGTACTTTCTCCCAAATCAAGAGTGAGCGCTGAAATAAAGGTTCGGCTTTTTGATAGTTACCCTGTGCACCGTACAGTGCAGCCAAATTGTTGAGGCTACGTGCAACATCCGGATGTTCTATGCCCAGTGCTTTATCGAAAATATTGAGTGAGCGCTGAAGTAAAGGTTCGGCTTTTTGATAGTTCCCCTGTGCTTTGTACAGTGCAGCCAAATTGTTGAGGCTAATTGCAACATCCGGATGTTCTTTGCCCAGTACTTTCTCCCAAATCAAGAGTGAGCGTTGATATAAAGGTTCGGCTTTTTGATAGTTCCCCTGTGCATAGTACAGTGCAGCCAAATTGTTGAGGCTACCTACGTGCAACATCCGGATGTTCTTTGCCCAGTATTTTCTCCCAAATCAAGAGTGAGCGTTGATATAAAGGTTCGGCTTTTTGATAGTTTCCCTGTGCATAGTACAGTGCAGCCAAATTGTTGAGGCTACGTGCAACATCCAGATGTTCTTTACCCAGTACTTTCTCTCTAATCTGGAGTGAGCGCTGAAATAAAGGTTCGGCTTTTTGATAGCTCCCCTGTGCTTCGTAAAGTTCAGCCAAATTGTTGAGGCTTTGTGCAACATCCGGATGTTCTATGCCCAGTACTTTCTCTCTAATCAATAGTGAGCGTTCTGCCAAAGGAATAGCTGTACTATATTTCCCTTCCTTGTATAACTGAAGAACTTGCTGATTCAACTCAGTAGCTTCTTTCAACGCGGCTCTTTGTTCTGCTGACTGTGGTGGCTGGGATTGCCCTGTACTGTTAGGAATGTTTACGAATAGAGCCGCTACTGCTATTGTTAAAGTCCAGGACAACAATTTTCTAGCATTTTTGACTTGGAATTTCGGAATTTGTTTGGACACGTACTGAAGCTCCTTAATCACAAAGTAAAATAGCGCTCAAACTACATAGTCTCATTAAATAATTAAAGCGTTTAACAGTATCTATTTCTCAGACGTCAGGACTTATGCAAAAGCTCTAGCGATCGCCATCCTTTATATAGCGACGATCTTTTGGAGGAGTCGTGAAAATTATTTTGAGAATGAACCGCAACAGACTTGGGCAGCACTGATCTCACCTCCTGCGAACTCCGAAGATGTCCAATGCGCTGAAGCGCAACTACGAGCCTTTAGATAAATTCAATGGTTTGGTTTTTCTGTGTCGATATACTTACAATAATGCGCCGATAGTGTAGGATATTTTTACCCCTGAAGGTAAATCCTTTACGGATATGTTAGATAGGACTGTTATACAACTATAATTTAAGGAAACATCACATGCGTGTTTTTGACCGATGCACGCGGTTTTCAATATTTGTATTTTATGTGTGCTTTTCTGTATTCCTGTTTAGCACTCAGAAAAATACATCCGCTACTGTCATACCACCTCTACGCACGAAAAAGGGGATGGTGGTTTCGGCTCATCCCTTAGCAAGTGACGCGGGAGCTGCAATGTTACGCAAGGGTGGCAATGCTGTTGATGCCGCAGTAGCGACAGCCTTAGTCATTTCTGTAGTGGAGCCTTTTTCTGCAGGAATTGGTGGTGGCGGATTTTTGCTGTTACGTTTACAAAACGGCGAAATCAAAGCACTAGATTTTCGTGAACGCGCACCACTCAAAGCGACAAAAAATATGTATTTGGATGCACAAGGCAAGGTGCGTCCTAATGCAAGTGTTAACGGTTATTTGGCAGTGGCGACACCAGGGACAGTGGCTGGATTGTATGAAATTCATCGCCGATATGGAAAGTTGCCTTGGCGAGTGTTGGTTCAGCCTGCGATCGCTCTTGCTCAGAATGGTTTTATTCTTGGTGAAGAACCGACTTGGCGTTCGATAGCGGCTTACAAGGCACGCAAATCGGTGATTCTTAATTATCCGGCAGCAAAAGAAGTTTTCATTCGCAATGGCGAATTGATTCGTCCTGGTGAAAGGCTGGTGCAGCGAGACTTGGCACGGACTTTATCCAAAATTGCCGAGAATCCCCAAAGTTTCTACACCGGAGATATTGCGCGGGCGATCGCCTCTGACATGGCAAAAAATGGTGGTTTAATCACTCTTGAAGATTTGAGATCCTACAAACCCATTTGGCGCACTCCTCTTTGTGGCAATTTCCGCAAAGCGAATATTTGTTCGATGCCGCCTCCTTCATCAGGAGGCGTTCTTCTATTGGAGATAATAAATATTATTGGGGACACCAATTTAAAATCTTTAGGATACAATCACCCTGACGCGCTACATTTGATCACAGAAGCAATGAAAATTGCTTACGCTGATCGCTCACAATATTTAGGCGATCCTGATTTCGAGAAAAACCCTGTAGCACAACTTATCAGCCCTGCCTATGCTAAAAAACGCCGTCAAGAAATTAGTATGGATAGGGCTAAACCCTCTAGTGAAGTCAAGCCAGTTGATAAACGCACATTAATGCAGTTTAGTCAAGTTAATCAAGGAGATATGAGGCGCAGACTGGGAGAAGTCGGGACGCGGTTCCAGCATACCCATGTCTCGCGTCCAGTGTATGAATCACCAGAAACAACACATCTAAATGTTGTCGATGAACAACGTAATGCTGTCAGCCTAACTTTTACAGTGAATCAAGGCTTTGGTTCTGGGGTAGTGACACCGGGAACAGGTATTTTAATGAATGATGAGATGGATGATTTTGCTGCAGCGCCTGGGGTGCCGAATGGGTTTGGACTTGTAGGTAACGAGGCAAATGCGATCGCACCGCGCAAAACGCCTCTATCCAGTATGACGCCCACAATTATCACGGAAAACGGACGCCTCCGGATGGTCGTCGGTACACCCGGTGGTAGCACTATTATCACTCAAGTGCTGCAAGTTATTCTGAATGTACTTGAATACAACATGGATGCTGGCGCAGCTGTTTCTGTTCCGCGCATACATCATCAATGGTTACCAGATGAATTAAGAGTGGAACCATTCGGTTTGGATGCTCTCACCCTTACTGAATTGCAACGCCGAGGACACAAAATTAAACAGACTGAACCTTGGGGTAATGCGAACGCAATTGTCGTTACACCAGATCTCACCTTAGAAGGAGCCGCAGATCCGCGTGGTGAAGGCGTTGCTAGAAGTGAGGAGTTAGGAGTCAAGAAGGATTAAAGGGTATAGTATATCTTTTGTATAGATACGCCACAAGCTTCTTTACGACTCCGAACTACTAACTTCCAACTCTAGCGTTGCGATTGCTGCGTTTGCATTGGCGCTCTTGATCAAAACCCAGCCTGCTTTCAACAACTTTTGGTAAGTTGCCCAACCTTTGGAACCGCCAGGTATCTGGTAATCTGGGACTGCAAATTGCGGAAAAGCTGTGTAAGGACGCCAAGGTTGATTGGGTACCGTCTGCAAATGCAAAATTTTTTCCCCACTTTCGCCAGTTTTTGATATCCAGCACATTTGTCGATACATTGCAAACTCCTTTCTGTTTTCGTCCAAACGCATATTGACGATATTTTGTCAAGTCATACTTGACATTTAGGGAATAAGACAATCAGAACTTAGAACTGTTCCTATAAAAAACAGACATAAGGACAATATGCCTATGTGTTGATGTATTGTGTAAACATTCAACTCTGCGGCTGATAGCTAAATGCCTACTGTAATCTTATCTGTAGTTTACAAAAGTGTATGTGTCTATCACTACTTTTTTATGCGAAAGAAGAATGCGATCGCTGGGAGACAATGTTCCTAATTTCTGCAACTAACTGAGTGTAGGTAGAATCAGACAAAACTAATTCTGCTCCTTGCAAGTTGATTTCATTTGCTAAATCAATCCATGATTTGCATCCACTGTATTCAGTACGATAGGGAATTTCCTGCACAAATGGTAGTTTATAAGTTCGCAGCAGTAAAATATAGAGTGGGTGACGCGGTTTCCATTTTAGGCGATCGCTAATAAAATATTCGTTCCAAATATGGAAGGGTAGTAAAGCGTTGACAATTAACTCCTCAGTGACTGGGAAGATATCAGTAATTTCCGCCCAACTACCGATACGCACTGTTTCCGGATGCCAACCTGATGTTACCGGATGCACAAGGTGAGCATATTCAGGTTTAAGTAGAAAAGATTGTTGATGCTCATAAGTTGGGTAGAGCAAAATCTGCTCTTGGGCAACTTGGAAACGTCCACTTCGTTCATGAATACCTCCTTTGCGAAGGAGCATAATTGTTTTACCCGATTCAAGGGCGTTGACGGCAACTGCCCATTCTTTAAGTGCGTGAAAAGTATGAGTCAATTCTATTCTGTGTTAGTTGAAAATCTTTTTGGCACTATTGCCCTCACACACTGATTTAATCAGTATTTAACCATCAAACCATCAGCCATGCTGATTAATTTTGTAGAGTATTATTTCCTAAAAATCTCGTTAAATCGAGTATTGGGCATTTGCTTTCCCACAGTCTACGGGTAGGTTTTGACTTTTTGACTGACTTTGTAATAGTATCATACTCGCACTTAAAAGGGCAATGTGGATAACTCAGTCACCCACATCCTTATGGGCTTGAGCATCGGGCGTTGCTAGATTTTCGATTTGTTCGATATTGGAAGCTGGGCGGATAAAACCCAAAGACTCCGGGCATCCGGGCTTCCATTATCTAAAATTGATTTTGTCATAAGTTTAACTCTTCTCTATCTAGTGACAGGTAAAAAAGTATGGAATACCTTGTTAACGTAAGAGCTACATAATATTAAGAAGTTATAAATATGGAAAAGCGCCGCTTAGGTAAATCGGACGTGCAAATCACACCAATCCTGATGGGAACTTGGCAAGCCGGAAAAAAAATGTGGGTAGGTATTGAGGATGCAGACTCGATTAAAGCGATCCGCGCAGCATTTGAAGCTGGAATCACCACAGTTGACACAGCAGAAGTTTACGGTGATGGACACTCGGAGCAGATTGTTGCAGAAGCATTGTCTGATGTGCGAGACTCTGTAGAGTATGCGACAAAGGTTTTTGCCAATCATTTAAAGTACGAGCAAGTGATTGAGGCGTGCGATCGCTCGTTAAAAAACTTGAAAACAGATCGCATTGAACTTTACCAAATTCATTGGCCCTCTGGTGTGTTCAATACTGAAACTGTGCCGATTGAAGAGACAATGAGCGCTTTAAACCACTTGAAAGAGCAGGGGAAAATTCGAGCGATAGGTGTCTCCAATTTTTCTGGTGTCCAACTTGAAGAAGCAGCTAAGTACGGGCGTATTGATAGTCTACAACCTCCTTATTCATTATTCTGGAGACAGGTAGAAAAAGACGCTGGACCATATTGTATCGAAAATAATATCTCGATCCTTGCCTATTCACCTTTGGCACAGGGACTGTTGACAGGTAAATTTGCTCCCGATCATAAATTCGATCCACAAGATAACCGTGCTAAAAACAAACTCTTTCTGGGAGAAAATTACGAACGCGCCCAACAAGCCTTATCCAAACTGCAACCGATTGCTGATCGCCATCAGTGTAGCCTTGCTCAATTAGCGCTAGCGTGGTTGATTGCCCAACCCCAATCTCAGGCGATCGCTGGTGCGCGTCACGCTGAACAAGCCACAGCAAACGCACAAGCAGGATCGGTTCAACTCTCGGCTGCTGAAGTTCAAGAAATTGATGCGATCGGGCGGATTGTAACCGATCATTTAGACGATAATGCTGTCATGTGGAATTTTTGAGTTAGCAATTAGCCGTCTTCTATAAAAAGGTTGTGCGAATAAGTCAACACATGACTGATAGCTAATCGCTAATTTCTTGCCTACTTATTGAGAAGTTAAACAACTTGTAAACTTCGGTAAAGAAAGGGTAGAGACAACTCATTTCTTTGATAACTTAATAAGTAGGACACCAAACAAAAACTTTAACCCAAAAAGGGCAAATGACTTAGTGTCCTCCTGTCAAGAGCCCAAGTAAATATCAGCATAATGTTTTGAGTGGCACAGCGCCAGAGTTAGAAAGCGAAGCCAAATTCTCAAGCGGAAAAACGCGAAGATGCTGAGTTTACTCGCCGTCATGTCAACCCTAGTTGTTTAATTTACCTACATTTAACGAAATTAACTTCTTGAGCGTTAAGAACTGTAAAAAGCCCGGTCAACCTTTTGACTGGGTTTTGTGGTATTAGCCTTTTTGAACAATTTTGCCCAGCTGCGGATTTCAACTGAGTAGGGGCGAACGGCTGTTCGCCCTTACAATGTGGTGTATTATAAATGCTACCTTTTAGTAGAATTCTCCTGTTTTCCCATAAAGTGCATCACAAAAATGGAAAAGGCAACATTTGGCGCTGGCTGTTTTTGGGGCGTCGAGGCGGCATTTCGCAAAGTAGAGGGAGTTGTCTCAACTTCAGTCGGCTATATGGGAGGGCATTTTCCCAACCCCTGCTATCTGGATGTGTTATCGAGGATTACGGGTCACGCTGAGGTCGTGCAAGTAGAGTATGATCCACAATACGTGAGTTATGACGACTTGCTGACAGTGTTTTGGGATATCCACGATCCAACAACGCTTAACCGCCAAGGGCCAGATAGAGGGATACACAAGAAACTTAGTAAAACGGAGTTAACCATACTTTTTCGCATCTTGCTTAGCATTCGCTCTCTGATTGACCCTACTCGTACGTTTTCTTTTAGGTTCTAGAGTCTTGGGTTTATCCTCACCCGTTGTCGCTCCAAGACTTTCTACTAAAGTATCTTGAAACTTCTGAGTCCTTTCAAGCAATATTTTCTTCACATCCGTATGCTTCATAAACCGAGGAATTTCAACATCCCCCATTCTTGCTCGAATATTATCAGCAGCATTCGTGTCTGACTGCATTTCGACCCCATCAAAACAGGTAAACTTGTCTCCACTGCGAACGCCCAAAAGGACGCCGTAGCGTGAGTCAAGTTGTGACGTATATGCTGCCGAAACAGAAACAATCGTGCAACCTACACGAGATGAAACTTGAGATAACGCATCAGCTACGATTCCCTTACACCATGATGAAAGGTTTCGCTTGGTGCGTTTTGACCGTTTTGCTTTTGAAGTGAATTGTGTGGTCAAATCTTCAAATGCTACAGATTTTATTGCGCTGTGCATCAATTGCACTGTAGCTGTAAATACTAATGTTTTAATTCTGCCCTTAAATGAACACTCTCTCGAATTCCATTTAATGCGACCTAAATTATTATTTTTGATCCCCTCAGCTTTCGCGTGATTACCTAAAGCTTTTGCTTTGGCTGCGATGCGGAGAAGTTTATTGCGCCGTTTGCCTTTTTCATGGCGGTAATCAGCTTCGACTGTTTGCAGTGAACCAAAGTCTGAGCCGATGAACTTTGCACCGTCATTGCTGGATGTTGCATACACTTCTGAATATCCTCTATCTACACCGATATCAATTCCTCCATTGCGTTTAGGTGCGGTGATCATACCTGTACCGTAATGAATGTACCACTTACCATAGCACTTAATTAGTCGGAATTGACCAGTAATTTCTGTTGTTAAAGTAGTGGGAATTCTGATGACTTTGCCTTTTTTCAGGCCACTAAACTGTATCCAAACAACGCCATTCTTGTCTGTTTGACAATTATATTCTTTGAGAACAATTTGATTACTGACATGGGTGTGACCGCGATGCCAAAACTTTCTCACAAGTTGTCTAAGCTTTTGGTGATTCAACCAATCGCGCGACTCTAATACATGTTGTGCGACGGATTTTTTAGCTGTCGCTTTTTCGTAGCGCAATCCTAAGGTGTTGAGTACTTTTTCGATACATGAGGCTTGACAAGTGTGAATATCACCGATTACATCGTAAAGCGTTGTTTCCCATAGTTTAGCCGGAATATTATAGCCGCTATTATGTGGACGCAACGTTTTATCAATATCGTATTCTGAAATACCCCAAGCTTTTAATGATCCATACTCATTCCACAAATCGGAGCGCAACAAACCTAGGCTTGAAGCAATAATGTCTAATTCGTTTGACTTCCACTTATTCAATTTAAGGTTGCCAATACTGGCTATTCGAGTGACAGTCTTAACGCCTTTAACTTTTTGTTTCCGTGCCATGAGTTCGACCTTTCAAAAGCTACATTTATTGTAGCAAATAATC
>JAQYWN010000143.1 GCA_029379265.1 Rhizonema sp. NSF051 | reverse complement strand
GATAAATATGAGTGTATATACTTAAAATATCTGCTAATATTTGCACTCTTACTTATAAAAGCTATTGAAACTACTTATGACTACTAGCCTTTGAATTTGCTACCGTAGTCTTAATAATTTAAAAAATTTGGCTGCGAAGACTCAGAAAATTGCGACCAAAACTAAGCTGTTGAGTGAGTGTGTTCGAGGCTTGAAAATGCGGATCTATTGGGAAACAAGGGAGTTATGACTGTAAATTTTGCTCGGAGTTGTGCGGAGCGAGAACATTTGAAGCAAGTATTGCAAAACATTGACGCACAAAGTTGTCCGACGTGTTTCAACTTTCACATGCACACAGTCTACTCGGATGGCAAGTTGCAGCCGAGTACATTAATGGAGCAAGCGATCGCCATCGGTTTAAAAGGGCTTGCTATCACTGACCATCATAGTATAGATGGATACATTACTGCCCAAAGATGGTTGGAAGACTGGAAGTGGCATAACAAGAGTGCAAATGCTCCTCACCTCTGGAGTGGAGTGGAAATTAATGCCAACCTTTTAAATATTGAAGTTCATATTTTGGGTTATGCTTTCGACCTTGAACACATAAGTATAAAACCGTATATTCAGCACATATGTACTACAGGAGAAGAATATCTTGCAGCTAATGTCATTGCGGCTATTCAAAAGGCAGGAGGATTGGCAGTACTTGCTCACCCAGCGCGATATAAGATCTCGCATTTTGACTTGATCAGAGCAGCAGCAGATGCGGGTATAGATGGCGTGGAAACTTTCTACGCCTATAACAATCCCAAGCCTTGGAAACCTAGTCCTTTAGAATCAAAACAAGTGCAACACTTGGCTGATGAATACGGTCTAGTCAATACTTGCGGTACTGACACTCACGGTTTAAATTTGCTACAAAGATTGTAAAAATTATAGCATGAACTCATCATCTAGTAGAAAGGTAGTTATGAGTCATGGAAAAACAATCAGTGTTCGCTTGAACCAGCAACCTAGCACCACCAAATCTTTGATTTGGTGAAGGCTTGGAGTGTTCGCCTCACGTTTTATGCATCGACTCAAAAACACTATCCAAAGAAAGCGTTTTTTTATTAGAAGTAACTAAACCTTAGTCTAACCTGTTACAAGAACTATACTACTCGATTCAGTTAAAAAGTTGAATTGACAACCGAATTCTAGTCCCCCCTGACTAAAGCTACCTTGCAAAAACAACTGTATTCAGGTGAGCGTATTGCATATGCCTAGTAATACCTTTGGTGTACATATTAGCTGGGACGCGGACTGTGGTAGCCGGGAGGGTAAATTTTCTGACAATTCATTGAGTAGTGGCTATATGACTTAACTGTCTTTTGGCAGAGTCACTTCTAACTTTAGACAATTACCACCGTCAACCTGCAACTGATATTCTACCTTATCAATCAAACGATTGATAATCAGCCAACCGTAACCACCTTCTTGCTTATCTGTAGGGCTAGGAGGCAAGTAATTAGATAAATCAAAACCGATACCACGATCCCAAACTTCTAAAGCGATATCTCGGTCTTTCATTTCCAAGCGAATCAAAACTGGCAAATAAGGTTGATCCTTATGGGCGTGACGTACTACGTTTGAGTAAGCTTCTACCAAAGCCAAACGTAAACGAGTTGATTGCTTTGACCAATCAACAGATCCGTTCATTTCGGTTTCTAAACATCCTAGCAACCAGTTTTCCACAATAGCTAAAAACTTCAGGTTACTTGGTACGTGAATCTCACTTTTCATCGCTTTACAAAACCTCTAGCGAGAGTATAGTTTGGTCGTCTTCTTGAACTTGGTTGTCTGCTTGGATGCGAGTAAGTAAATGGTTAAGAGATAATGGCTGAGCTTCCCTTTGTAATAGTTGCCAAAGACCTTCTATATTTAGCATAGAATGATTCTCTAATTGAGCATTATCCACGGATTTTGCGGTGAAGCCATCTTCTATTGAAACCTTAGCTTCAGTAATACCATCACTAGCAAGTAACAGAATGTCTCCAGAAGCAAGAAGCAATAGACCGGGCTTTGCCTCCCACTTAGGTAAGATTCCTAAGGGAACACCACGAACCTTCAAGTAATGGGGGTCTGTTTTCACAGTGTCCTTGCATGAGCGAAGGAGAGGATAGATATGACCAGCATTTGCGTATACTAGTTCTTTAGTTGTCAGCGTATAACGAGCTAAGAAAAGGGTGATGAAGCAATTATTGCTGACCAAGTCATCGCTAAGAGCATGGTTAAGATTTTGCATGACGACATGCGGCATCGCTGGAGTTTCTTGAGACAACTCGCGGCGCAACACAGAAATGGCACTAGCCATGAACAAAGCAGCTGGGACGCCTTTACCAGAAACATCACCCACTGCTAACCACAAATCCCCTTTTGGATGGACAAAAACTTCAAAAAAATCTCCTCCTACTTCACGAGCAGGGTAGCAGCAAGCTTGCACCTTCGCTCCCTTGATATCAGGCCAACTTTGACGCAACAGATTATGTTGAATTTGGCGTGCCACCTCCAACTCAGCGCGAATCTGCGCTTGGTTTTCTTGGAGGCGCTGGTAAAGTTTTGCTTGAGACAGAGCTAATGCGGCTTGTTCGGCAACACCTGTAATTAATTGCACATCCTCTTCAAGCCAAGAGCGATCGCTTCGGTGCTGGTAGAGGGCAAGGAGAGCGAGCAATTGTTGCTGGTATATCAGTGGTACAACGAGTTGTTGGCTTGAATCAGTGCCATTTGTCTTCTGAACAAGTTGATAGCTGCGCGTAGCAAGAATTTCTTTAATCAAAGAGTTGAGGTCAAAAAAGTCACTTGCTCCAGAGAATTTTGGATCTTGGTAAAAAAACTCGTCCAGTGTCAGGCTATTGCCTTCCACAGGTTTCAACAGGCAATAACTTGCTTCAAAAGTTTGTCCAATTGTTGCCACAATTTTTTGCAGCATACTGTGGTAGTCTAAGGACTCTCTAATTGCTGTTGTCACCGCATTAAACAAAGATTCTCGTCGGAGTGCACGACGTAACTCCTGTGTACGTTTCTTCACTACACGGTATGTATCAGTAGCTTGCCCAACTATAACCTTAAGTCTGTCTGGTTTCCAGGGTTTAGTAATATACTTAAAGACCTGACCAGAGTTAATTGCATCTACCAAATCTTCAACATCAGTAAAGCCTGTCAGCAAAATGCGAATCGTATCGGGGAAACTCTCTACCGTGCGACTGAGAAATTCGGTGCCGTTCATCTCTGGCATTCTTTGATCGGAGATAATCACAGCCATCTCGCCAACGCTATCCAAGATGTCTAAAGCACTAAAAGCATCATGTGCTTTGTATACTTCAAAATCTCGCCTAAAAGTTCGGTAGAGTAAGTCTAAGTTATCCGGTTCATCATCTACCACCATGAGCTTTAGTTTGCTTGCCTCTTGTTGTGTCATACTTGGCTTCACTTTACAAATACTTTAATAGCGGGATGGTGCTATGCTGAGCCATCCCGATAATTAACGAACAATAAAAAAAGCAATAGTAAAGAGATACCCTCTTTGAACATATAACTTTTGCAATGTCATTCAACTTATAGTTTTTTTTGGAATTCTCACACCCCAAATGCACTTTATCCTACTAACCCAGAACGCAAGGCACGAACTGCTGCTTGAGTGCGGTCATCAGCACAAAGCTTGTTTAAAATATTTCGGACGTGAGTTTTTACTGTCCCGACTGTGATGTAAAGTCTTTCCGCAATCACTGCATTGCTACAACCTTCCACAATCAGCTGCAATACTTCTAATTCCCTTTCTGTCAGGGTATAGGGGTCAATCACCTCCCGCTCATCCATATATTCTGGGCTGTTAGCTGGTAATTTAGTATCAGATGATACTAAGTCGGGGTTATGAGGATTTTGTTGTGCTTGTTGTAAAACGATCCGAGCGATCGCCGGATCGATCCAAGCGTTGCCATTGTAAGTGACTCGCACGGCTTCCAGCAAATTATCAAACTTGATATCCTTCATACAGTAAGAGTCTGCCCCTGCTGCAAAAGCTGCCAGTACCGCTTCTTTGTTATCCCTTAGCGTCAAAATCAACACCTTGGTTGCTAACTCTTCTCCACTATCTACTGATTTCACCTCCCGTGTCAGCTCTATACCATCTTTATCTGGTAACCCGATATCGATAATCGCAATATCTGGTTGTAGCAGTTTTAACATTTTCATGCCTTCAATCGCGTTAGCAGCTTCACCTACAACTTCAATTTCATCCTTCTTCTGTAGTAGTGCGGTGCGAATACCTACACGGGTTAAGTCATGGTCTTCAATCAGCGCAACACGAATTCTAGTCATGGTTCATTTCCACCCGTTAAACTCTTAGCTGTAAAATTGAGTTTACTAAAAAGTCTGTTAGAGATGTAGTTTTAAAGATTTCTATCCTAATCTATTAGGAATCCCCTATGTAACGCAGGAGAGAGCGGGAAAGCGGCGAATAAATTGAAAAATAATCAAGCTATACAATCGAAAGCACCATTATTTTTTATAAAGTTGTTCCCCAACTCCCTATTTCCCAGCCTCTCAGGCTCTCTTCTTGTCCAAATCTTTTATAATTAAAATTGGTGTGAGGCCGATTGTAAGTAGGTTTATGTCTAGACAGCCTAAAGAGTTTTCAGTGTTGGGGTTACCAGTTCATGTGATGACTAACTATTCACGCTGGTTGCTAGAATGTTTGCTGCAAAGAAGAGGAATTCATGTGGTGACGCTGAATGCGGAAATGACAATCCAAGCAGAGCGCAATACAACACTTGCCAAGATAATTCAAAATGCTGAACTTGTCATTCCAGATGGAGCGGGTGTGGTTCTTTACTTGCGTTTGTTCCTTTGGCAAGATGCACAAAGAATTCCTGGGATTGAACTAGCAGAAACTCTTTTGCAAGAAATTGGGCAAAACAGGACGGATGCAAAAGTATTTTTCTATGGAGGAGCGCCCAAGGTAGCGGCAACAGCAGCAGAGTATTGGCTTTCTCAAATCCCTAGTCTCAGTATAGCAGGTACTCATTCTGGTTATCATTCAAAAGTAGAGGAAGAACAATTGCAACAAACTCTTGCTCAACTACAGCCGCAAGTGATTTTTGTTGGTTTGGGAGTTCCGCGTCAAGAGTTATGGATTGCACAAAACCGCCATTTATGTCCCGAAGCAATTTGGATCGGTGTTGGTGGTAGTTTTGACATTTGGTCAGGTACAAAAACTCGTGCTCCTGCATGGTTGGGAAATAATAATTTGGAATGGTTATATCGGCTTTATCAAGAACCCTGGCGCTGGCGGCGGATGTTAGCTTTACCCGAATTTGCGCTTAAAGCTTTAATTTATCGGTTGAAAGCCATAAGTTTAGTGGGTCAGTAGCTTTCCTTGTTCTTTGAAAAAAGGATGTGAAATAAGTATTCTCAGGTTTTGCCTGGGAATACTTATTTCATATTCAAATTATCACAAAAACATGACAGTAGTAACACCTAACACGACAACTGACCAATCTCCCAATCTTCAAGAGCGTGAAAATGCTGCTGTGATGGTGCAATTGCAATCGGTCACGAAAACGTATGCTAACGGGTCAAATGCCCTGTTGGATGTGAATCTGGAGGTAAAACAGGGAAATTTTCTATTTATCACAGGACCAAGTGGTTCTGGTAAATCGACGCTCTTAAAATTATTGTATGGCGAGGAGTTAGCAACGCAAGGAACCGTGATTGTTGATCGCTGCAACATAACTTCTTTACGTGGGGATCGTTTGTCATTATTAAGACGGCGCATTGGTATTGTGTTTCAAGATTACAAACTGATTCCACAGCGGACAGTGACCGAAAATGTGACTGTGGTGCTGCAAGCTCAAGGTTATACCCGTAAGGAGATTCAACGACGTTTAGAACCTACTCTGAAGCTTGTCGGTTTGCTAACCAAATCTGAGTGTTTCCCAGATCAACTTTCTGGAGGAGAGCAACAACGAGTCAGCATTGCAAGGGCAATTATAGCCACGCCACCGTTGCTTTTAGCTGATGAACCAACTGGAAACCTCGATCCGGATAATTCTTGGCAAGTTATACAGATCCTTCAGAAGTTAAACTCCTTTGGTGCAACAGTCATTGTCACTACCCACGACGAACAATTAGTGCGGCGATGCAATCATCCAATCGTACAAGTAAATAATGGGCGGTTGCATCAATATTATTCCTGAAGCGAATGCGCTGCCTATTCTCGGGCATTCCAAGAACACACATCAGCTTAAGCATATTGCCAAGAAATAAATGCCCAGGCGTCAAACTATATCTCTCGTCGTAGTCGCGAAGCTACAGCCCAAGGGAAGCTTCCCCCGGCAGACTTCGCGCTTGGGTTCCTCAATCCGTAGTGCTATTTATTTTTATGGATCACTCTAAAGGAGAGCCAAGGATACTAAGGTTAAGCGCATGACCGCCTGTGACTAAATATACGTCTTTTGATACAGCACTTAGCTGGCGCACTAGTGAACCCAAGCGATCGCGGAAGGTTCGACCTAAAGGATACTCTGGAACCACTCCCCAGCCTGTTTCTTCGGCAACAAAGATCGTATGGGCAGCAACTAACTGTACAGTTTCCAAAAACTCTCGCACGGTATTTTGCCACCTCACCTCGTCTTGTTCCAACAGGTTAGCTACCCAAGTTCCTAAAGAATCTACCAATAGACAGGTATTTGGCTTAACTTCAGCAAGAGTTGCAGATAATTCACGCGGCACTTCCAATGTTACCCAATCTTGAGAGCGGCGTTTTTGGTGTTGTTGAATGCGTTGCTGCCACTCAGTATCGGTTGGGTCGAGAGTTGCCGTTGCTACATAAATAACAGCTTTTTGTGACTGTATTGCCAGAGTTTCAGCCCATTCACTTTTGCCGGAACGTGCTGGTCCGGTTACTAAGATGATTTGATTCACCCTCTTTCTCTCCCTGTCTCCTCTGTATGCTTACTAAGTACCGAACACTTCTTAATACAATTTTTCAATTCTTGGATAAAATTTATACCATTAATATCTTTTAATAGATAAAATTAGCACGAGCGTATTTGATGTCACCACGAAGAAAAACTTAATATCTCTAGTGCAACCACAGACTAAAGTCTACCAGCTTGTTGCAGTGATAACATCGAACACATGAGGCATAGCAAGTTGAGAAATTTTTATGAAAGCAGGCTTGAAGCGCATTGAGGCAACTCTACATGATTTGGAAATTCACGACACTGCTACCGTTACTGAACCAACTAGTTCAGCAAAGCAGTCTTTTTCATTTAGAATCAGCGTCTCCGCATTACAAGACGCGACAGATGGATCTTTGAGATCTGAAGAACCTTTCACAAAACCACAAGAAAATTTACTTCCCCAAAATACCTCTGTACAGACCTTTCCAGTACAAGAAAACGGAGAGAAAGTCCCAAGCCTGCCCAAATTCAAAACTCCCAACTTTACAAGTCATCGCAACGCAGCCAATCCAGCATTAGCAATGAATTTGTTGCAAGAAATTCAGCAAAGTGTTGCTTCTTGGCAAAGAGAACTACAAAAAATCATCCAGCAAATTCAAGATATTTACTTAGAGGGACCAATTGTCAATGGTTGGTTGGAGTCACATGAAAAAGAACCAGTTGCAGAACCAGAAGGAACTGCAACACTGCGGCACGCAGAAGTTAACAGCCTCATTGGTTATGTAGAAGAAATTTGCACTACACAAGAGAAAGTATCCTGTCAACTACCCCGTGCTGGGTATAGCCTCTGCGGCTTAGATGCGAATGGTAAAGTCTGGTCGCGTCCATGTCCACCAGATCAGGTCGTTAGTGTGAGTATGGCGATCGCCCGTTACCAAAAGCTGCGCCAACTGTTGAATCGCAAGCAGTATTTAGAAACCCGCTTAAGTCAACTAGCTGAAAGTCTTGTAATTTTGCGTGGTCACATTCAACAAGCATGAATTAGAAAATATCTCCGAAAAAACTCGGTTGGTGAGTCTAGAAATTTTAGTATAGATTAGCTTAAGAGCAAATTAGTAACGTGGTTAGTGGGTCTTCGGTAGTAGTTAGCGGGTCTTCGGTAGTAGTTAGCGGTCGTTTTTGACAACTAACAACCAAACTACTAATTACTAATCACTAACCACTAACAAAAAGCCAAAATCACATGCTAGAAGCGCAAATCTCAGCCATTATCTGTACTTACAATCGAGATACTTACTTAGGCGCTGCCATAGACAGTCTGTTAGCGCAGAATGTTGCTTGTGACTTTGAAGTGGTGGTAGTGGATAATGGTTCTAGCGATAGCACTCGTTCTGTTGTCGAACAAAGAATAGAAAATCCTCGCCTTAAGTATGTCTTTGAACCAGAAATTGGTCTATCTGTCGCCCGTAATACTGGCGCTCAAGTGGCAAAAGGGACTATCATAGCATATTTAGACGACGATGCTGTGGCTTGCGATCACTGGCTAGAGGTTTTGTATTCTGCTTATCAAAATAATCCTAAACTAGCGATCGCAGGCGGCAAAGTCACTTTGTTGTGGCCAGAAGGAACTCAACCTCCACCTTGGCTTTCAAGCGGATTAGCCACGAATTTAGGAGCCTATGACTTGGGTGATAGTATAGTTTATATTGACAATCCGGGTTTAACCCCAAGAGGTTTAAATTATTCTATTCGCCGAAACTTTTTAGAAGAAATCGGGGGTTTTGATACTCACTTAGGTCGAGTAGGTACAAAATTATTATCTAATGAAGAACTACAAATGACTGAATATGCCTTGCAACGGGATTGGCAAGTCGCATATTTTCCAGATGCCTTAGTCGCACATAACGTTTCAAGAGAACGTCTCCAACGTTCTTGGTTTTTTAACCGAGGCTGGTGGCAGGGTATTAGCGAGTGTTATCGCGAACAAATCGCAGGTAAAGCTGGTGTAGGTCAATTGCAACGCGGTAGCGAACGGTTTTTACGTGGATTATACAAGGCATTACAATATTTTTCAGACCCAGCAGAACGCTTTGACAAACTTGTCTATGCTTATGGTCAGCTTGGCTACTTAAATGCCGCTATTCAGGGTCTACTATCCAAAAAAAACCGGAGTCAATAGTAAATGGTTAATTGTTAGTAGGATTAATAGCATCTTAATATGATTAGGTTTATTTACTCTTACCTACTGAGCATTTTTAAAGAATTAACC
This sequence comes from Rhizonema sp. NSF051, assembly GCA_029379265.1. GTDB lineage: Bacteria > Cyanobacteriota > Cyanobacteriia > Cyanobacteriales > Nostocaceae > Rhizonema. The sequence continues at coordinate 3,483 of JAQYWN010000143.1, read as the reverse complement.
CCTATCACCTAATAAAAACTAACACTCAACACCTAAAACTATAAAGTATGTCTTATAAAATACCAGTTTCCGTACTAATTCCAGCGAAAAACGAACAAGCAAATTTGCCTGCTTGCCTTACAAGCCTCCAGAGAGCCGATGAAGTGTTCGTTGTTGATTCTCAAAGTAACGACAGAAGTGGCGAAATTGCTAGAAGTTCCGGTGCAAATGTTGTGCAGTTCCATTTTGATGGACATTGGCCAAAAAAGAAAAATTGGTCTTTAGATCACCTACCTTTTCGCAACGAATGGGTGTTAATCGTTGATTGTGATGAACGCATCACCTCAGAACTTTGGGAAGAAATTGCAGAAGCAATTCAAAATCCCGAATACAACGGCTACTACCTCAACCGTCGTGTCTTTTTCTTAGGTCAATGGATTCGTCATGGCGGTAAATATCCAGATTGGAATTTGCGTTTGTTTAAGCATAAACAAGGTCGTTATGAAAACCTCCATACTGAAGATATTCCCAATACTGGCGATAACGAAGTTCACGAACACGTTATCTTAACAGGAAAAGCCGGCTATCTAAAAAATGACATGGTTCACGAGGACTTCCGCGATCTTTATCATTGGATAGAAAGGCACAACCGTTATTCTAACTGGGAAGCTCGTGTTTATCTCAATCTACTTACAGCTAAAAATCAAAGCGATACCATTGGGGCAAATCTCTTCGGTGATGCAGTTCAACGCAAGCGCTTTTTGAAAAAAGTCTGGGTGAGGCTGCCATTTAAACCAATTTTGCGGTTTATTTTGTCCTACATTGTCCAACGTGGTTTTTTGGATGGCAAAGCTGGATATATTTACGCACGCCTTTTAAGTCAGTATGAGTATCAAATTGGTATAAAATTATATGAAATAAAGCAATGTGGCGGTCAGCTTAATACCATATCCACCACAATTTCAGTGCCCGGAACCCTCCCAACAGAAATTGGTCAAACAGCAACGTAGAGGAGTAAGGAGTAGGGGCAGGTTTTACCTATCAATATACCTATTTAATATTGATAGGTAAAACCTGCCCGTACAGGAGATAGTAGTACTTTTTTTGACAATCAACAGTCAACAATCAACCCAACAACTCTTGATGATTAATGATCAACCTTTTGTCGATTTACGTAAATATGACCAATCCTGGTTTGACCGGGGACGTGCAGGTTGGTATATTTTGTTGTGGTGGTTGGTTCAAGCGATCGCCTTTCCTCTAACTCCTCATCCGCTTAACAATTGGCGTTGCGCTTTATTGCGGCTTTTCGGTGCTTATGTCGGTAAAGGTGTGATGATTCGATCAACCGCCCGCTTTACCTACCCCTGGAAAATCTCCATTGGTGATTACACTTGGATTGGAGATGATGTAGTTTTATACAGTCTTGACAACATCAACATCGGTGAACACTGCGTAGTTTCACAGAAGAGTTACCTGTGTACTGGTAGTCATGACATCAGTGATCCTACGTTTAGATTGAAAACAGCAAGTATCACTATCGGTAATGGAGCATGGATTGCCACTGATTGCTTCGTAGGTCCAGGAGTAAAAATCGGTGCTAATGCTGTCATTGGCGCTCGTAGCAGTGTTTTTAGTGACATACCATCAGGACAAGTATGTTGGGGAACCCCGTGTCGTCTCCAATATACTAGGAACAACAAGGGTGACTTTGCTTGATTAGGATAATGTCAACCGAGACTTTATGTATATTAAGGCACATTAAATTGCCTTTTTCAACTTGGAAGGGAACAGCACGTATAATCTAACTTCAGATCGTCATCATTATCCCACACACATACTTATAATCAAGAATATCGTGTTCAATTTATCTCAATCCGAGTTAAGCGATCATGCAAACCCCATCGGAAGTAAGCCCAGTTAATCCCAAACTAGAAAGAACGGTCAACATCTTGAGCACTCTTGGCTGGGCAAGTTTGTCTTTACAACTTGGATTGGGTGCGGCTTCTTCGCTGATGCTGATATTCGCGGTTTTCAGTCGTAATTTCAGTCAAGCAATAACGCCTACGCCTGTAGTTCAGGGAGTTCCAAGCACAGCACTCACTGACTTCAATCAAGCAACGACCCCTGGAAGTGGTATTAGTGTTTTTTGGGCAGTATGTGGGATTGTAACATTGCTGTTTAGTACTTATCTCGCTTTTCGTTTAACTCTTTATGCAAGACGGCTTCGCGTTTCAAGTCCTGAGTTGCATCCTAAAAAAGCAGAATTGATGCAATTACTGCGAATTAGTACGATCACAGGCTTGGTAGGAATGTTACTTTTCATTATTGGCGGTGGAGTTAGTCTGTCCATCTTATTAGCAAAATCAATTGCTCAACCTCAGGGGGTTGCCATCTACGATCCGAATCGAATCATTCGTCCACTTGATATCTTTGTAGCATCGGCAAACATGAGCGGAATTGCTGCACACTTTATTGGGGCAGTGGCTTCTTTAGGGTTGTTCAACTGGCTGCATCGTTCAGATGCGAAAAGTTAAAAATCAATCAAAGGCGTAAGTAGCTGTGAGGCAAGTTATAAGTTCTTGAGGGGAGCAATGCGATGAGCTTGAGGTGGATATAAAAATGAGCGCTCGCCACCACCCGGTTCTCAGTAATAAAAAAGATCTATTACTTATTTTATAATTGCAAATACTAAAAATCTTTCAGAGGAATATTTATAAACTTTTACAGACGCAGCTTTTAGTTAAGAGTCTGAGCGAAAAATTGATTTAATAAAAGTCCGAAAGATTATCAGAAAAGGCTTTACCTTCAACTTAATCGTTGTTGAAATGAATCAATGTCTTGGTGAACCAGTGCGCATGACGCTTTTTCCCGCCTTTGCCGACTGGTGGAACGCTCCAGTTGGAGCGTCACCCGATCATCTGGTGCGATCAGGAATTGTCTTCTCACTCGGGGAGACATAATCATGCGCTCCGAGCGTCAGGACGATTTTATATATCAATATTCTTCTAGCGGTTCGGGAGTAATTTGACAAGTCGTTAATTTAAGAATGAAGAGAATAGTAAATTGTGGCGAAAAGTATTGCTCCCGACGCCAAGTTGGAGGATTTGCGCTGAAGAAGTGCATAAATTGATTTCACTTTCTACAACTTTGATTCAAAAAGCTGCTAACTTTGGACATGGGATTAGACTTTTCATAGATTAGGACAAGTTATGAATCTTGACGTTAGATTGAAAATTGTTACCGACAAAAAACAACTGGAAAGTATTATAGACTATTGTGGAGCAATGCGAATTGTTTTCTTTCGAGAATTACCTTATTGTTATGCTGGGTCATTTGAGCAAGAAAAAGAATATTTGTCTATTTATATTAGAGAAAAACTTAGTATTGTAGTTGTTGCAGAACTAGGTAGTGACATCATTGGAATAGCAACAGGAATCCCGTTTTTTACGCTTGCACACGACTTTGGAGATATTCAAAAACAATATGAAACTCTTAATATAG
>JAQYWN010000142.1 GCA_029379265.1 Rhizonema sp. NSF051 | reverse complement strand
GTTGGTGAGGTTATTTACGGGTTGGTTACCGTGATTAGCTCACAACGAATCGCACTTAAAAGTAACTCGTACAGCCGTCCGGAATTAAAAATTTAAAATTAATAATTAAAACGCTTAATTTATAAGCTTTTCGAGGACTATGAATGATTGCTTGATTTCAGCCGCGTTATATCAGTACACGGAGCGATCGCTATTAATGATTAGTAGTGAGATCATGTCCGGTAAATTAACCTGAATTCCATCTGAACTTCACCCCGCCAAAGCTGTCCTGTGTCTTTTATCCCCAAAAGCGGGGTGGGGTTCTTTTATTTTGGGTGATTTGACGGACATCATATTAGTTGTCAGGTTAGCTCCACACCAGTACTCACTACTTAAAAAGCGTTAAGAGTGAGGAGTTTTTATTCTTTAGTCCTCACTCTTAAGAAAGGCTCATATAAAGCCCAATTGTACCGTAAGCACTAGCGAGTAGGGAGTATGGACGGGCGGAATGCGCTTAAGTATCCTCAGGATATACCCACTTTGGCGGCTCAGTAAGCTTTTTCATTCTTGCTAGCTCAGCTATTTCCAACATCCTGTCTAAAGAAGTGTCTTCAATAAACTTTGAAGTCACCTCTACATGAGATTTGTTGTCTGAAACGCGCTCATTGTTGCTGGTTTGGGGATTATTTACCTTACCCTCTTCCACGCTGACCTCCTTGGCTTTAATTCTTATAAAGTTAATCACCAGAAATTTCTGCTATTCTCGCAAAAATACTTCTGTTTTATTACTTAGATAGATATTAACGCTCTCACTGCTCTGTGAGACTTTCTATGTAACATTTCTCAAATTTAGAATTAGCTGTACACAGGAATGGCAAGGTTTCTCTTAACCCACTTTCATCCCCTATTCTCTAATGCTGCGTCTTGACGCTTCGGAGTTGTGGCGCGATCGCCCTTTGTGAGCAGCACTTACTCATAATTTCACCTCCGCTCCCTCTGGTTATTTTGCTTCCGCTTTAATGCTATAGCAATCCGTTGAGGATTCGTAAACGCCAAGATCCCCGACGTCAAGGGAGAAGTCGGGGATCTGAACAGCCAAAGTTTGTAACTCAAATAGGATTGCTATATCTTGACATGAATGAGAAATTCCTACTCCTCGTAACTCTTTAGAGATTGGCGAATATATTAAATAAAGTGCTAATTATTGATTGACTTCGGCTCCAAACACACAATGGAAACAACAGTAGCAGTTAACCCTTTTGTTGAGGGCAACTTTGCAGCAGTACATAAAGAAATCGAGACTGATGCCCTAAAAGTCATAGGTGAATTACCCCCAGACTTATCGGGAATGTTCGTGCGAAATGGACCTAACCCTCAATGGACACCTATTGGTCAATATCATTGGTTTGATGGTGATGGGATGTTGCACGGAGTACGAATTAGCAATGGCGTTGCTACTTACCGTAATCGCTATGTGCAGACAAAAAGATGGCAACGAGAGAACCAGGCAGGTAAGGCTATTTGGAGTGGGTTATTAGAACCGCCACAGAAAGATACACCTAAGGATGTCAGTAGAAATACTGCAAATACGGCTCTTGTTTGGCATGCGGGGAAATTTTTGGCACTGTGGGAAGGAGGTGCGCCTCACGCCATCCATATTCCCAATCTAGAGACAATTGGCGAATATACTTACAATGGTAAGCTAGTTTCTGCCTTTACTGCCCATCCCAAAGTAGACCCGGTGACGGGTGAGATGATGTTTTTTGGCTACTCCTTTGCGCCACCCTACTTGCAATACAGTGTCGTTTCCGACACGGGTGAACTGTTGCGGACAGTACCAATTGATTTACCGATGGCAGTGATGATGCATGATTTCGCCATCACGGAAAACTACACTATTTTTATGGATTTGCCCCTGACTTTTAGTCAGGAACGAATGCAGCGAGGAGAACCGATGATGATGTTTGAGCGCGATCGCCCCAGTCGCTTTGGCATTGTTCCGCGTTTCGGCGACAACAGCAATATTCGCTGGTTTGAAAGTCCCGCTTGCTACGTCTTCCATACTCTCAACGCTTACGAGGAAGGGGATGAGGTAGTATTGATGGCGTGCCGGATGAGTTCCACGACTGTCTTAACGTCGGAAGATTCGCTATCCGATCCAGAAGTGAATATTCCTCGCTTGTATCAATGGCGGTTTAACTTGAAAACGGGGGGTGTACGGGAGGAGATGCTGGATGATATAGCTTCAGAATTTCCTCGCGTGAATGAAAACTTTTTGGGGCAAAAAACTCGATATGGCTACGCAGGTAGGAGTAAAAAGGGTTCCACACCTCTGTTCGATGGTTTGATCAAGTACGACCATCAGAGTGGCAAGTCTGAAACTCATGAATTTGGTAAGGGACGCTATGGCGGTGAGGCTGTGTTTGTGCCTCGCAAGAGTGGAAGTGAGGATGACGGTTGGCTAATTACTTTTGTTTACGATACTGCTCTTGACAGATCTGAACTCGTAGTGGTAAGTGCTCTTGACATGATAGGTGAACCAGTAGCACGAGTCATCATTCCTCAACGAGTGCCTTATGGTTTCCACGGTGCTTGGATTTCAAGTCCTGAGTGCTGAGGAGCCAGTGCTGAGTAAGAAAGAGTATTGAGTTAAGATTTTTCGGTTTCAAGCTTACAGCTGTTTTCATCCAAATGAACCACACCTTTGGTAAGGGCGAACAGCCGTGACGCTCGTTCGAGAAGCGTCTCCCCTTGGGAGAAGACTCGAAGATCGCTACGAAGATCGCCCCTACGACTGTGGTCTATTTACCTGAAAATTGCTGTAATCTCTGATTTAAGGGACTTAGGAGAAGGAATCTTCAGGACTCAGCACTTACTCAGGACTCAGGACTCAGGACTCAGGACTGTTTGCACGGAGTTGTCCGCAAGCAGCATCGGCTTCCAAACCACGAGAATAGCGGACACTAACAGCAATTTTTTGCTGTTCGAGGACTTTGGCGAAGGCGAGAATGCGATCGCGGTTAGGGCGTTTGTAATCTGCTTCTTGAATTGGGTTGTACGGTATCAAATTCACGTGACACTGAAACCCTCGTAGACGTTGTGCCAACTCAAGTGCGTGTTGTGGTAAATCGTTGACACCCGCCAGGAGAACGTATTCAAAACTTACACGTCGTCCTGTGGTTTTTACGTACTCCCGACATTCAGTTAGTAAATCCTCTATGGGATAGGAATTAGCGCTGGGAATAAGTTGTTCTCGCAATGCTTGGTTGGGGGCGTGAAGACTGACGGCGAGAGTGACTTGTAAACGATGTTCAGCTAACTGACGGATGCGATCGCGAATACCAACAGTAGAGACAGTTAGCGATCGCTGTCCGATACCTACATCCTGATTTAAGGATCTCAATCCTTCTAGGACATTATCTGTATTTAATAACGGTTCACCCATGCCCATAAATACCACATGACTGACCCGGCGCTGGAAATCTTCCTGAACTGTCAACACTTGATCGACAATTTCATGGCGTAATAAGTTGCGCTTGTAGCCGCCTTTACCAGTAGCGCAGAAATCACAAGCCATCGGACAACCTACCTGAGAAGAAACGCAAACAGTCAAACGGGATTTTGAAATTTCTCCTCTTCCTTCAAAAGCAGGAATACCTACAGTTTCAATAATTTGACCATCAGCTAGTTGCAAAAGATACTTTACAGTTCCATCAGGTGCAACAGATCGGTGGTGTAAAGTTGAGCGTCCAATGGGAATTTCTGCAACTTCAGCACGCCATTGTTTGGAAAAGACAGAAATATCCGCAAGCGATCGCACTCCCTTTTGATAAAGGAACGAATGCAGCTGCTTTCCTCTGTATGCTGGTTGTCCTTGAGTCAGCACCCAAGCAGTTAACTCGGCGTGTGAAGCACCAAGTAAAGGCGGAATTGCCCCCGATTGAGAAGCTTTATCTAATTTTTGCGCTGTACGGGACTTAACCTGAGACACAAGAGGCGTAGCTGACATAACGAGTACAAGTTGATGCTGCAATATCTATACTATAACTTCTCGCTCGCTACGCATCGGGAGTGACTGAGTTCATGTCTTGTTAATGACTTATTATAAAAACTACATTTATGCGAGGTCGTACGGTATTGAAAAAGACATAATTTCCGAACTTTGCCTAAATTTAGTTCTTTTACTAATCAACAGGACATAATCGGAAATAGTGTCGGAGCAACGCGATCGCGATTTAGCTTATAGCTACGGGTATTCCTTGCTTGACATTGGTAACCCATTTAGCTTTAATTTAAATGCACATCAGGTACTGTCACTTCCGTTGCTAATTATACTTAGTTGAACTTTTTCTGGAGAAATACCAATGACCATTTCAATGTATCAAGCTTCAGTACCAGTGTTCATTCGCATGTTGAATAACCTTGTAGCTATTCTGGAAAAAGGTGCTGCACATGCAGAAACAAAAAAAATAGATCCTTCTGTGTTGGTAAATAGTCGTCTAGCGCCTGATATGTTACCACTGTCAAAGCAAGTACAAATTGCCTCTGACATAGCAAAGCGAGGTGCTGCAAGACTAGCAGAGGTGGAAGCCCCTGACTTTGAGGACAATGAAACTACATTAAGCGAACTTATTCAGCGCATTCAGAAAACAGTATCTTATCTAGAGACATTTAAACCAGAACACATTGACGGTTCTGAGGAGAAAACAGTTACCTTACAGGTAGGTGACAACACTCTATCTTTTCAAGGAATGCCATTTCTCCTATATTTTGTTTTACCAAACGTTTTTTTCCATGTCACAACAGCATATGACATTCTCCGGCACTGCGGTGTAGAACTTGGCAAACGAGACTTTCTGGGGAAACCTTAACTACCGAATATCTCTACACTGAGTACTCCCAACCAAATTGCGAATTGGCTCAAAACTGCGAGCTAAGGAGCCATCGCCTCCTCACTGTAGGGGCGAGTTTAACGCCAAGGAGCGCATTTACTCACAAGTTATCTGAATTAAACCTGCTCCTACTCTCGTCTCCTGACTCCCTAAATAGATGACTGTGTTCGGGATGATATAAACGCGATCGCCCATTTTTTGGCAGTAGTGCAGGACTGATTATATAAAGTGTGGTACGAATTAGCTTCTCAGTGTGAGTACAATCTGCCATTTGGTTGAGAGGCACAACACAGATTTTTTCATCAGGCCAGCCCAAGCGAAAGCAAATTGCTACTAGTGTTTCTACTGAGTAGTGTTCTAGGAGTTTTATTTGTGCATCTTCAACGTGACGTGCACTAAGATACAGGCATAAGCTAGCTTGATGGGCGGCGAGTGTGGCTAACTCTTCAGCTGCGGGAACTTCAGTGCGTCCACTGATACGTGTTAGTATAATTGTTTGAACTAAATTGGGAACGGTAAGTTCGACTTTAAGTTTGGCGGCAGCGGCTTGAAAAGCGCTAATACCTGGTATAACTTCAAAAGCGATTTCCGCCTCTGCCAATAATTGCATTTGTTCATGGATGGCACTGTAGAGACTCGGATCACCAGAATGAAGACGAACGACCGATTTGTGCGATCGCACCCGTTCTATCATGATTGGTAAAATCTCTTCTAAAGTCTTGTTCGCCGTCTGAATAATCTCGGCATCTTGTCGGCAGATCTGCAAAATCTGTTGCGGTATTAAAGAATCAGCAAATAATATAACATCTGCTGCCTCCAGTAGTTTTTGCGCCTTGACGGTTAATAAATCCGGATCTCCTGGACCTGATCCGACAATATACACAATTGGTTCTAAAGACATCATAAATAAATTCCGAAAATAATAAGTAATTGTACTTATTATTTATCTTAAAAAATACAGTAAAAAAGTTTTTTGGCAATTTTTCAGTAGCCTTCCGGATCAACCCTCTTTCCCTAGTAGAGAGTATTGGTAGATGCACCCTGGTTAAGCCCTAGAGAATACTCTGGGGCATTTTTTATTTTGCTGGTAGGGGTGAGTTCAATCAGCGAGAAAATTATCAGCAGACACTCCAATTTTGTGAAACACGCTCATACATTAATTGGTAGTTAGTTGTTTTTTCAACTAACTACTAACCACCTTATACTGCTATTACCTCATCTCCCCATCTTCCCATCTCCCGTTTTGCCCGTTCTCTGTGGGAGTGGAAACGACGTCTGGGAAAGGACGTTTAGCTATGTAAAGCCACGCTAACCCAGCCAATCCTAAAGCGATTCCGACTAAACTAACTATTTGTGCTATTCGTAATGGTCCCAGCATTAAGCTATCAGTGCGAAGACCTTCGATCCATAAACGTCCCAAGCTATAGGCTGCTAAATAAACCATAGATAGGGTACCTAACTTCAGGCGTGTTCTTTGCAAACCTCGAAAAAACAATGCGATTAGTAAGGAGAACACCATGAAATCCCACAGAGATTCATAAAGGAAGGTGGGATGAAAGTAATCATAATTTGCGTACTGTGGGGGACGCGGGAACCTTCTTTCACCGTTACTAAAATTAATGACCTGAGGAATATACAGCTTCCAAGGTAAATTGGTAGGTCTACCGAAGGCTTCAGAGTTGAAGAAATTGCCCCAACGTCCGATTGCCTGCCCTAAAATTAGTGAAGGACTCACCAAATCTGCCAATTGCCAGAAAGAAACTCGCTTAAGTTTGGCAAAGATTAACGCAGCAGCAATCCCACCAATAATTGCTCCATGAATCGCAATACCTCCTTTCCAAATAGCAATGATGTTCTCTGGGTGCTGGGCATATTCCGACCATTGAAACAAAACGTAATAAAGTCGTGCTGCTGGAATTGCCCCAATCACCAGCCAAATTGACAAATCACTGAGTAAGTCCGGATTAACGTTACGGCGCTTTGCCAAGTACTGGGAAAGAGTGACACCAAGCAAAACCGCTGTAGCAATCAACAAGCCATACCAACGGATAGTTATTGGACCTATTCTTACTAAAATCGGTCCTGGAGAAGTAAATTGAACTGCCAAGGGCAAGGCGGAAAGATCCAGTGCCATGCAAAAGTACCTAGAAGACTGTAATATTCAAACATCGCAGTGACGAAAGAAGCCACCGCTTTGATTTTAATCTGGACTTATACATCTTATGTCAGTCGGTGCTTTGGGACGGGTCTAATTCAGGTAACTTATGATTCCATGTGCTCCTTGACGTTAAATCCGCCCGTACAGTCGGCGCTTTGGGGCGAGTTTAATTCAGATAACTTATGACCCCATGCGCTCCTTCCTTGACGTTAAATCCACACCGACTGTACGGGCGGATTTATTATTCTTTTGCCTTTCCCCAATCCCTATGGTTCGATATAATCACCTAAACAACTTTGAAACATTTTCAGATTGTGATTGCTATTTATCCAGGTAGCTTTGACCCTGTCACTTTGGGACACCTCGATATCATCGAACGCGGTAGTCGGTTGTTTGATCAGATAATTGTTGCTGTACTACGAAATCCTAACAAGATGCCCCTGTTTACCGTGCAACAACGGCTAGAACAAATTCGTCAAGCAACGCAACATCTACCTAATGTAGAAGTAGACAGCTTCGACGGTCTGACTGTCAACTACACCCAAATGCGGAAAGCGCAAGTGCTACTGCGGGGTCTTCGCGCTGTTTCAGACTTTGAAGTAGAACTTCAGATGGCTCACACCAATAAAACTCTTTCTACCGAAATAGAAACAGTTTTCCTAGCAACATCAAATGAATATAGTTTTTTAAGTAGTAGTGTGGTAAAAGAAGTTGCTAGGTTTGGTGGCTCTGTCGATCATCTTGTTCCCCCGCACGTTGCTTTAGATATTTACCAATGTTACGCCCAAAATCATCCAGTATCGAACCCCATGAAAACGGAAGCAATCCCACCCCTGAAGAGTTCACCGATGGAACCTCCTCTGGAGAAGCCACGGGAACGGGAAGCTTAGATATTCAAGTTGAACTCAATCGTTTAGAAGAAATTATTCTTACTAGTCTTCGCATTCCGCTAACGAGACGGACATTAGTGGATGAAGAAAAACTGCTGGATCAGATCGATTACGTCCGGCTTTGTTTGCCAACGGCTTTTCAGGAAGCAGCAACAATCAATGAGCAAAAGGAAGAAATTCTCCTACAAGCCGAAGAGTACGGACGGCAAATTGTTGACGCAGCACAAGAGAAGAGAGCGCAAATTTTGGATGAAAGCGACATCCTTAGACAAGCAGAACGAGAAGCTGAACAAATGCGGCGACATGTGCAACAAGAGTGTGAAGCCATTATGCAAGAAACTTTAGAGGAAATCGACCGTCAACGGCGTCAATGTCAACAAGAGTTGGATCAAATGCAGGCAAATGCGATCGCTGAAGCTGAAGCCATTGAACAGGGAGCTGATGAATACGCTGATAGTGTCCTCGAAAATATTGAACAACAGCTAGACGATATGTTACGAATTATTCAGAATGGACGAAAACAACTGCATTTAGACTCCTCTCCACAGAATAATTCGACTCCTCCAAAGAAAAAATAGAGGATAAGGAGTTTTAGAGTATTTTTTGGATAGGTATGCCTGAGCGTGTGCTGAGTATGGGAGTTTAGCAGTGTTTTTTAGTTGGCGATCAACCACTTTATAATTTCTTTATATAGCAATCTTAAATAATTCGTAAACATTCATATACTTTTTTAGATAGGCAATAGCCATTAAATTTAATTGAAGCTTGGTTCTGTTAAACATTGTCCACCCTATGCTTTGTTGGTAATGGGACTACCTCAACTGTGGTTGATAGATGTGAAAATAGTTCTATAATCCTGGCTAATTTGACTCGCCTGAAAAATTTTCAGCCAACAGAGGAATAATATGCTGACAAGGGTGAAAATTTCTGGTTTTAAGAATCTCGTCGATGTTGATGTCCGCTTCGGACCATTTACCTGTGTAGCTGGTGCTAACGGTGTAGGCAAATCTAACTTATTTGATGCTATCAGGTTTTTAAGTGCGATCGCAGATCGTCCTTTAATTGAAGCTGCATTGGCTGTTCGAGATGAAGAGGGTCGAACAGCCGATGTGCGAAGTCTGTTCCATCGGGTTGGAGATGTTTATACAGAGCAAATGTTCTTTGACGCGGAAATGATTATACCAGAAGAAGGAGTGGACGACCTCGGTCAAAAGGCAGAAGCTAGTATTACCTTTCTTCGCTACTCTATAACGCTCGCTTACAGATCGGATGATGGCTTGCGGCCTTTAGGTTCTTTAGAAATAATCAAAGAAGAGTTAGTTCACATCAACCTTGGTGATGCCAAGAAAAACTTATTGTTTCCTCACAGTGTTGATTGGCGTAAATCAGCAGTCAAAGGGCGACGAACTTCACCATTTATTTCAACTGAGGACGATAAAGGAAAAACAGTAATTAAGCTACATCAAGACGGCAGAAAAGGAAACACTCTGTCTCGATTAGCCATGAATCTTCCCCGAACCGTACTTTCTGTGGCTAATGCTACCGAAAGTCCAACAGCGTTACTGGCGCGAAGAGAAATGCAATCCTGGCGGCTACTTCAATTAGAACCTTCCGCACTACGACAACCTGACGAATTTACCTCTCCGACAAAATTAGATATGGATGGCTCCCACTTAGCCGCAACACTCTATTACTTGGCAAGGTATAACAAAAACCATCCAACAAATGGAATGTCAGATGATGAGGCGGAAGCACAAGTTTATAGTCAAGTTGCTAATCGTTTGGCAGAACTAATTGATGATGTTGGCGAAGTAGGTATTGATCGCGATGAACGCCGTGAACTTCTCACATTAATAGTTACTGGTAAAGACGGCACATCCCATCCAGCACGGGCATTGTCAGATGGAACTTTGCGCTTTCTGGCATTAGCTGTTTTGGAATTAGATCCCCAAGCACAAGGTCTTTTGTGTTTGGAGGAACCAGAAAATGGCATTCATCCAGAACGAATTCCAAAAATACTCCAATTGCTTCAAGACATTGCCACTGATGTTGATGAACCTATTGGCATAGATAATCCACTCCGTCAAGTCATCGTCAACACTCACTCACCTTCTGTAGTTATGCAAGTCCCTGATGACAGCTTGTTGGTGGCTGAATTAAAGGAAATGATCCGTTTAGACCAGAGGTTTAGGCGAGTGTGTTTTGGTTGTCTGCCTGATACTTGGCGACAAAAAGCCCTTGAATTCATGAATGTTGTTCATAAAAACAAATTGCTTGCGTACTTGAATCCGGTAATAATTAACGAATCAGAATCAGATAGCAATGGGACAGGCAGTTTTCAACAATCAAAAGCAACACAACCCAAGAAACACCGAGTTGTAGATAGAGTTGACCTTCAACCATTTATTCCCGGATTAGAATGATGAATTGGCATGAAAGAACTTTGTTACACATTGCTGTCTGACGGCAGTTCGGATAAAGCACTAATGCCTATTCTTACCTGGTTATTACGCAAGCATCAAGTTGAATGTGCTATTCAATCTAATTGGGCAGATCTGCGACGCTTACCCAAACCACCGAAAACTTTATCACCACGCATCATCAGCAGCCTAGAACTCTATCCTTGCGATTTGTTGTTTGTCCATCGTGATGCAGAAAAGGAACCACGCGAAAAACGTGTGGTTGAAATCCAAGAAGCGCTAGAACAAGCAGCAAAAAAATCCGTGGCAGTACCACCTGCTGTTTGTGTTATTCCAGTACGTATGCAAGAGGCATGGCTATTATTTGACGAAGCGGCACTGCGGAAAGCGGCTGGAAATCCACATGGACGCCAGTCGTTACAACTACCGGATATTGCCAAACTTGAACAACAACCCGATCCGAAGGAAATTCTTCATAAACTTTTGTGCGAAGCTAGTGGGTTGACAGGTCGAAAGTTAAAGCAATTCTCAGTTAATGAACGTGTTCACAGAGTAGCAGAACTCATTAATGACTTTTCACCACTGACAGCTTTGCCTGCTTTTCAAGCATTAGAAACGGAGATTAGACAAGTTATTCAATTGCATGGTTGGTGTTTCAACACAGAGGATACCAGTGAATTAGCGTCTCTATCATCTACCTGGGAATGTACATAAGGTATGAATAAAGATCGTTCTTCTGGGCGTAACCGCCTTGGGCGCATTGTTTGTCTATCCACAAATAATCCTTTTTGCCATCCCTCTGCTGCTAATACTCTTTGTTCGTTATAGAAACAAAATTGCATAATAGCAGAGACATTCTTCAGCTGCGAGATCCACATTTCTACCTCCACACGTTCGCCCAAATAGAGCGGTGAATTGTAGGTAATGTTGGTTTGAACCAAAACCGGAGCAAACCCTTGCTGAAAGATTTTCTGTGTTGGCATTCCCACAGCTTCTAGTAGTTTTGTCCGTCCAATTTCCATCCACTGAATATAGACAGTGTTGTTCACATGACCAATAAAATCAATGTGGAAAGAATAAACCTCTAACTCAAAGGAAATTTTTTGCATCTTCAGTCTTCAAAGTCACCACTCAGTGACAAAGTATCATAGTCACCAGTTGGTGACAAGTGGATGAGAACGATTCATGGCGCGAGACAAAGAAGAAACGAAGGCAAGAATTCTGGCAGCAGTTGGTAAACTCTTGGCAGAATCAGGCTTTAAGCAACTGGGGGTGAATGCGATCGCTCGTGAAGCGGGGGTTGATAAAGTTTTGATTTATCGATATTTTGAGAATCTACCCTCATTGCTACAAACTTTTGGTAAGGAAGGTAACTACTGGATTACAGTGGAAGAATTAATTGGAGATCAAACAGTCGCTGATGCTGAATCTCTGGCTGATTGGATGGTTTTGTTCCTAACGCGCTTCCTGTATGATTTACAAACACGACCCATTACGCAAGAGATTATGCGTTGGGAGTTACTGGAAGGCAATGAGTTAACGCATGAGTTGGCGACAGTGCGCGATCATGTGGCGATTGAGAGTTTAGAATTTCTCAAGCACAAGTGTTCCTTCCCGCCAAATAAAGATATCCCTGCCATCAGTGCAGTTTTGATTGCTGGAATTGTTTATCTGGTTATGCGAACTAAAGTCAGCGATACATTCTTAGGAATCGATTTCAGTTCACCATCCGGATGGCAACGCATTGAAGGAGCGATCGCATCTCTACTTGGAGCAGTTGAGAATGAAGAGTAAGTTGTTGGTATAGCCTAAATTTCAGATAATATCTGAAATTCCTCTTTCTTCCATTGAAACTTTTGTACTTTCACACAATATTTGGAAAAATATCATGATGATCAAGTATTTCTTATGGAAAGCTATCTTTTGACTTTTGACTTACTCGGGAGGGGCTGACGCTCTTTTACCTGCCAATAACTTCTTCAATACTCTGCTTATTTGCCTTGGGAGCTATTTCATCTAACGAATCTCCGTCTAAACTTTTACTCTGATTTTGAAATTCATCCAATAACCTGTAGAAGGAACTAAATTCTTCTTGCTCATTCGCACAATGGAGCATGATTATGTTTGCCCAAGAATTAGAAGTTGAAACATGATATTTTCTTTGTACCCAAGGTTGAAACTCCCGATAAAAATCCATTTCCTCTTTTGTTGCTTCAATTCCTAATTCTCTCAAAGCTGTTTTAAAACCAACTAAAAAGTGAAACAAATTGCTAACCGAAGCACGACCAATGTACATACCTGGTTTAGTTTTTATTTTTTGCAAAACTTCAAAAAATTTGCTCATTTTCTAAAACATTCCATAAT
>JAQYWN010000141.1 GCA_029379265.1 Rhizonema sp. NSF051 | reverse complement strand
CTATTAATTGAAGACATATTCACAGAAAATTAACTTTTGTTATGCTAACATTTAGGAAAGATAAGACTAGCAGAAACATCGACGCGTCTTCCTTATAAAACAGGATGCATTCTAAAAAGTTGGGTGTTTAAGCAGAAAATGCTGGTGCATCAAATGCTATTTTTTGGAAGTATTTAAAAACTCAGTCTCAATTAACTTCTTCTACCACCATGTAAGAAAAAGGAGTGGAGTATAGGAAGCTCTTGAGGCAAGGAAGGCAAGGAAGATACGGAGAATTAGGGAGAAAATAATAACTCCTGAGTCTTAACTATTTTGTATGAGTATCTCAAGGGAGGAAGAACATGAAAACAACTCAGCTAACAATCAAAAAACCGCTAGAAAAAACTGCTTACAATAATCCAAAAAAGTTGGGTGAAAAGAATAAACTAACTTGCAAAAAATCACCACAGCCAGGTTTAACCCAAGGGAATTGTCCTTTTGATGGAGCGATGGTTTCTTTGGGACCTATAACTGATGCTGTTCATTTAGTACATGGTACTGTTGCTTGTACTCACAATCCATGGGCGACTCATGGTAGCCTTTCATCAGGCTCTCAATTACACCAAACTGCTTTTACTACTGGCTTGACTGAGAATGATATCGTTTTTGGGGGTGAAAAGAAGCTATACAAAGCTATTCTCGATGTTGCTCAACGCTATAATCCGGCGGCTATTTTTGTCTACGCTACTTGTGTGACCGCTTTGATGGATGATATCGATGGTGTCTGTAAACAGGCAACCCAAAAAATTGACATGCCGATTATCTATGTAAATTCACCAGGATTTTTAGGTAACAAAAATATAGGAAACCGCATTGGCAATGAAACTTTATTGAATCATGTCATTGGGACCGAAGAACCAGAATTGACTACGCCATTTGATATTAATCTTATTGGTGAGTACAACGTTGCAGGGGAAACTTGGAATATCTTGCCACTGTTCCAGAAAATGGGGATTCGCGTTCTCTCCAAAATTACAGGTGATGCTCGCTATCGTGAAGTTTGCTATGCTCATCGTGCCAAATTGAATGTAGTACTTTGCTCAAATGTGGCTATAAAAATGGCAGAAACAATGGCAGAACGTTATGGAATTCCTTATATTGAAGAATCTTTCTACGGTATAGAAAACTTAAACCATTGCTTACGTAATATTGCCGCAAAATTAGGCAAATATCTGGGATATGGTTTTGTTGCATGTGAGCTTAAAGAACGAACAGAAACGTTAATTGCAGAAGAAACTGCTGCTCTAGATATTGCCTTAGCTCCTTACCGTTCTCAGTTAAAAGGTAAGCGGATTGTTCTTTGTACTGGTGGTGTCAAAATTTGGTCATTTATTTTAGCAGCTAGAGACTTAGGAATGGAAGTTATTGCTACCACTGATAGCAAGACAACAGAAGAGGACAAAGCTAAAATAAAAAAATATCTTGGTGAAGAGCAGATGATTTTATCTGACACAACTCCTGAGGTATTGTTAAAAGTATTAGAGGAGACAAAAGCTGATGTGTTGATTTCTGGAAGTGGTCATCAGTACACATCACTCAAGGCCCGAATTCCTTT
This sequence comes from Rhizonema sp. NSF051, assembly GCA_029379265.1. Classification (GTDB taxonomy): domain Bacteria; phylum Cyanobacteriota; class Cyanobacteriia; order Cyanobacteriales; family Nostocaceae; genus Rhizonema. The sequence continues at coordinate 11,127 of JAQYWN010000141.1, read as the reverse complement.
TTTAGATATTAACCATGAACGTCATCATGCTTACGCTGGCTATAAGGGGCTGGTGGAATTGGCAAAAGAATTGTCTGAAGCTTTGTGTAGTCCTGTTTGGGAGCAAGTAAGAAAACCTGCTCCTTGGGATGAGAATTAGTATCTTGAACTATCGTCAATTGCCTTAAGTTGAGTAGCACTCTTCACTTTTCACTTAAGGTTCAAATTGTCAATCCGTAAGGTTACGTTCGCTCTTTTGGGTGAGTGTTGAAATAGGCACGATCAAAGGACTGCCCCAGAATCTCCTGACCAATTGAGGACAAAACGCGATCGCTATTATCGTGTAGGACGTAAAAGGACAAGTCTCGGAATATTCGCTCTAGAGGACTCGGTTGAATCAAAGAGCGAGCCCCATTCGCTTGGATGCAGTGGTTCACCGTTTCCAACGCCAGTTGCTCAGTTATGTAACGGGCGCGATTGCCTGCAAGTTTTGCCTCTAAAACCTCACCTGTTTCCCACAGAGTGGCGACCTGCCGCAGCCAGAAATGCATAGTGTCTATATGAATTGCTGCCTTAGCAATTCGATGTTGTACGTAGGGATCGTGACCTTTTTCCTGTTTATTGATGTATGCTACAGTGTAATCATAGGCTCCTTCCGCAGCTCCGAGAAAAGCAGCGCCATACTGAGGTGTAAACCGCGTCTGCCACTCTTGTTGGATGTACTGTCCTGGATAGCCAATCAAGTTTTCTTTAGGGATAAAAGTACGTTCAAAGCGAACTAAGTAACTGACTGTACCTCTCATCCCAATGGGCTGCCACCAACTATCATCAAAGCTAATACTCGGGTCCGATAAGTTGCATGCTAGTAACAATACTGATGTCGGTGAACCATTACTATGACGCGCTCCCCCAGCCCCTTCTGAGTTGACTAAGAGAAGTGCCCACTCTACTTCTGGGGCACTGGTGGCAAATACCTTTGTGCCATCAATGATGTATCCCTCATCTACTACTTGAACACTTGTGCCAAGGCTAGCTTTTTGACCTGGAATCTGAGACTGGGGTTCTCCACTCCAAGCTGCCCATTTCTCTCCACGCTCGACAATACCCTCAAACCAGCGCTTTCTCTGAGACTCATTAGCCATACCCGCTAGTAACGCTTGGGCATTTGCGTGTCCTTCCCAGCAACGGGCTAGAGATAAATCCACTTTTGCCAGTTCCTTAGTCATCATCCACAGGGTAAAGATATCGCTATCATGTCCTAACCCCAGACCCCCGTACTCAGTTGGCACAACAGGCGCATTCAGACCTGCTTGAAAAAGGTCTTCAAAATCTTCTCTTGGGAAGCTAGCAGTATGGTCATAACCTGCGGCACGAGAGGCAAACTTATCCTGTGCCAGTTGGCTAATGCGCTCAATCAGGGCTTGCTTATTGAGAGTTCTATCGACGAATATCATTTAAAAGAGTATTGTAAACTTGCAATTTCAATCTCGGTAGCTTCCAGCTTTGCACCATTTTTGAGAAAATGTGCGCCTTAAGAGTAATGAAGCAATATTTGATATCTGCTGTTCTTTCTGCAATCTGAAGTCCTAGCCAAGCAAAAAGCACGTATTGGGAATAGAAGCGACTTTCAACGTTTTTTTGAGCCGCCTTACTGGGTAAATTGTCAAAGGGGTGTGCGAAGCGAGAATTAGACCTTTACCCCAAGCTTTTAGTTTAACATCAATGTGCGTTTAGTTCCAGCGTTTACATGAGTACTGTGTCTTAGGTGTTAAAAGACCAGACTTGTTGTACAGTTACCGCTTATGAGCTTTTTTAGTACAAATGTAATGGGAACTTCAGCTCAGTCCACCCGATAGTAAAACTCCCGACACAGAAAATTCGGTTGGCTGCCATCCTTGAACTTGTGGAACGCCGCAATCACCCACAAGCCTTTATTCATGTTTGCTGCCAACACAGATTCTACTGAATCGTGATCGTATCGTGCACAGAATGCCTTCTCATTGATATTATCTAGAAACGGCGTCACCTCAGTTTCACCCCAATCTTTGGGGGACTCACTACCATAAGCGTGCATAACAATTTGCTCATTATGCTTGGCTATAGTAAATTTCTCGATCCATTTAGTCTTTTCGTTGGAGTTGATCCAGGTTCCTAAAACAGGCGTGAAATCAATCACGATGTCCTTAGGCTGGTTACCGTAAATTTCGTTTGGCTCCATCTTGAAATCTTCCTTTTCTCACTAGCGATGAAAAAACTCACGGGCAAAATGACTAGCTCTACCACTACCATCTAGGTAGCGGGTATAGGACTGAATGACCAAGATTCCTAACTTTTGGTTTGCCACCAGATGTGTCTCAATCCCATCTAGGTTGTAAAAAGCGTGGATTCCTCCTGCTATCAGTGAGCTTCCAACAGCGTAAGGCTGCGCCTCAATCTCACCCCAGTCAATGGGATCGGGTTCGTTGGCTCCATAACCTTGAAACATAAGGCGACCATTTTGTTCGCTGAAAACCACCCGCACAAAATAATCAGTATCAGGTTTAGTATTGATCCAGTTACCGACTAGAGATGAGAGTTCTAATGGCTCCTTAGTACTAGAACGTTGGTCAGCACGCATATAGTATGCTTCTTGAGTTGTTTGTGTCACAAGCTAACTCTCTAATGAATAGATTACGGCATTCAAATAAGAATTATAAACTAATTATTCGAGGACATTCTATTAAAATAATACTTTATTAAGAAATTTTAGAATGATTCCGCTTACACCATTACTATTAAAACAAGAATCGTCGCGCTTATCTCCTTTTTTGAGAATAAAGAAAACTTGTATCCTCTATTGCGAGAACAACTGGGACGCAGAAAAAATTGTGTCAATGTTCATTCAAAAGAGGGTTAAGTCAACTTGAAAAACATTTTTTCGCTAAAAATTAAAATACTGAACTACGTTTTATGTTGCTGACACTTTTTAATACGGTTGACAATAGCTGATTATATTTGATAGACAAATACTCTGTAATTAACACTACTCGCTTTCTTTCAGCAGTTGTCCTCGAAATCACACTGATAATACGGATTTTATTTATTGTGGTGTGGCTAAATTACAATATGAATTTATCTAAACAGAGGTAATATATTGTGTTTTTGACATTCAGTGGGACAACAACCAACACCACTGCTCTTCGGTGAACAACGGTATTATTGTGTTGGCGATCGCATTATCAAAGGAAGACGGGGTGACTGTATTGGCTGGTAAAATAGTAATCAGCTTTGGGTGTGAGGGGAGGCTATTCTACTAAAGTTTCTTTAACATTCTGAAACCATTTAACATCATTTAGTATCAGTTTTCCTATCAATTTCTCTGCGTTAGATGTTAAAATTTGCCCTCTATTATCTTTTGCTGTAATAATCAACTCACTGTTGACCAGAGAAAGGTCGTAGTATGTACCAGAATAAGATTGATTATTAGCATTTGAGCTATCAGCCATCAACTTTATGTATTTTTTAGCAGTAGTCTCAACTTCTTTTCCTCATAAGTAAGTAATTATTCGACTTGCTTGCATTGGGAGTTTGCGTATGTAATTTTTCAAGTAATTCCAACGTAGTCATGGGTGGGCGCTTTAAAGCTTCTACTTGCTGTTGAATAATCTGAGCTAGTGGCTTTATCCCATGTAAATCACACAAGTCTATCAGAAACTCATCTGGATACTGAGCAATTACGTTCCAAGGAGTCAACGCCTCTCTTTGAAAATGTTTCAAGTTAAAAGTTACGATAATTTCTGCTCGTGAAGCAATAGCAGCAGCACTTGATGACGATCATTTGGATGATTGGTAATTGCTGCAACTACATTATCATCAACTTTAACAAGTGCGTCAGGAAATGAATGTGTTGTTTTTGTTCTTGGCTTCCTGTCCGTTACTATAATCATTCTCAGCTTTGCTGATAATCGTTAAGTTGACTGAGCTGGTGCCGATCTAATTCCAAAAACTCAGCAGTCCACTTCAGTGGTATGTCAAGGAACTTATTTCCGATTGTGATACAACTGTCCAGGAATGGTGTTTCTACTCCAGCTAAGCGAGCTAAAACTTGTAGGGGAAAACAGCCATAAGGCAGATCCTCAACTAAATAGCGGTGATGAGGGTTATACAGCGTCGTACTGGAGTAAGCTCTAACCTGCTGCATATGTTGATAAAGCGATGAGCCTGTGGTTCCATATGTGATTTGATAGTGGCTTTTGATATCAATTAAGTTGAACACTCCTAGTGCTTCACCCACTGCTAGGCGATCGCGATCCAGGTGGTCAATGAGTCCAACAGTACGGGGACCAAGGTTATGATAGAGGTTGTAATCCTCACCAGATTCCCATCTAGCTAGTGAAACCAGAAGCAAGGGAAGGTGGATAATGTCATTAACTTTATTGAGATTAATTTCTAAAACCGACGTAGCCGCCCATAAATTACTAAACACAGCTTGGTAAGCCCTCACAATCCGATTTGTCATGGTTCGGTTTTGTGCTGCCACAAAGAACTTGTGAGTAAGCGTACTAATTCTGACTTGGTTATCCGTATTACTGCGACTGACAAATGGAGTATTGTTAACATCAGCCACAGCAGGCAACTGTTCTTTCGCTATTCCCCATCTTTGGAGCACCTGACAAAAAACCCAGCCTGCAAAGCGACTAGCACAGAAAATCAGAACGTTCATTTGAGGATTGACATATTCAGCTAAAATTCTGGCGTAGGATTCGATGTCTTGACCGCGACAACATATCAGCACATTGAGTGGTAGTTTACCACCATTGAGTGTCGCCAACTCATTGAGGTTATGAGAACAAGCTGCAACTAAATGATTTCCTGGAGAAACTGATCCAATTGAGTGAATGGTTTTTGTCTGGGCAACATTAGAAGAACGGCGAGAGAAAAGGTAAACATCACATCCAAGATGACTCAAATAGACAGCTGTCGCTAAGCCAATATGTCCTTTCCCTACAACCAGGTAGCTAGTCTGTAGCATGTGCTAATTAATTGATCCGAAAACCATAAACAACGATATCTTGAATTCACGATTCGCATTTCTCATTCTATCTAAGCGTTTTTGAATCCAAGTATGATTTATACGCTCAGCTCAAGATTTTCTATCCTACAACGAAATTGATATTGTGAGTCAGAATTTGCCGATCTGTCCCAGTAGCCAAACAGCCTTGATAACAGCACTCTAATAACTGATTTCAATCTCCTGGACAAAGTGATAATTCTGGCAACTGATATCTTTCCCACTTGCGTATAAATCCAGAAAAAGTAAACATATGCACGATAAAAATACATTATTTTTATGAGCTTTTCTAGCTCTAATCAAGGATTTTTGGGTTCATACTGAGTGATTAAATTACAGTGATTTTGTTTGAGGGAACATGTGAGCAAAACTATCAGCGTCACTAGTCAAGAATACTGCGCCTTTCATTTGGCACAAAAGCTGTGATTGTCTGGAAAACAACATAATTAGTTGATTTTTAACTCGATCTTACTTATACTCTCTCATGTCAAGTTTAATTGCGCAAGTAAAAAATAATTGCCAATAAATTGTTAGGAACCACGAATGATCAATTATCGGGCTGTGTGCAATGGGTGTTTGCTAAGTTTACTAGCGAGTGTTTGCGTCAGTGTTGAGCCAACTTTTGGACAGTCTCCAGTCAATCTTGAAGCGATCGCATCGGTAGAAAGACAAAGCTCTGTTCAATCTGCTGATACCACCAAGTCAAAAGCGAAGCGATTACAAACACCCATCTCAGAAGTTCGCCAACTCAATTCTGTAGAACGCTACCTCTCCGACTCATCATATTTACTCTGGGTTAACAGACATCAAAACCTGATCGCTCAACTAAGCCCAGCCACAACTGATGTCTTGTCAGTTACAGATGTGAAGGTGAATACCACTGATAAAGGAATAGAGTTAATTTTAGTCACAGCTAACTCTGAGAAATTACAAGTTTTACCGAGGATACAGGGTAATACCTACATTGCAGATGTTCCTAATGCCAAGTTACAGCTTGCCAGTGGGGAGAGTTTCCGGCGGTTAAACTTAGTACCAGGAATTACTGAGATAACAGTTGCAAATACTGACAATAACACTCTGAGATTGACGATAGTGGGGAAACAGAGTCCGCCACAAGTGAAGTTGTTTGATAGTGATACTGAAGGTTTAGTGTTTGATGTGAGTACGACAGCTTCGACTCTTACGCAGCCAAGAACTACACCTCAGCGCAACCAAGCAATAGAACTAGTCGTCACTGGAAACCCAAATAACTATCAAGTTCCCGATGCCACCGTTGGAACTCGGGCTAATAGGCGGATACAGGAAATTCCTCAGTCAATTCAGGTGGTTCCTCGACAGAGTTGGGAAGCGCAAGGAGCCATCAACACTATTGATGCCTTAAGAAGCGTCGGTGTTAACCAAGCTTTCAATTCTCCCACCAATGGTGATGTCTTTACACTTCGGGGTTTTCAGACGAGCAACCTCCTTCGCAACGGTCTTAAGGATTATGCGGGAGGAAATAGATCGGGACAATCTCAACTCGGCAACATCGAACAGATAGAGGTTCTGAGGGGACCAGCTTCTGTCCTTTATGGTCAAGGCGATCCGGGTGGCACGATTAACTTTGTCACGAAGCAGCCCTTAAGAGATCCTTACTTTGCTGCCAGTATGAGTTTCGGCAGTTATAGTTTGTATCAACCGAGTTTAGATATCTCTGGACCACTTAATTCAGAAAAAACGGTTCTTTATCGTATTAATGCTTCATACATCAGCACAGAAAGCTTTATCGACTTTTTTAGTTCCCAGCGTTATCTAATTGCGCCCGTTCTGAGTTGGCAAATAAATAAGAAGACAAAGCTGACTTTTGAAGCTGAGTTTAAAGATCAGCAGCAGGTTCCCAGAACGGGGCTACCTGCCAGAGGAACTGTTCTGCCTAACCCAAACGGAAGAATACCGCTCAGTCGTAATGCTGAAGAGCCGACGGACATAAACAATCGTCACTCCGTGCTGTTGAGCTATAACTTTGAACATCGCTTTAGTGATGATTGGTCCGTAGTGAATAGTTTTAAGGTTAGGTCTTTAAGCTATCGAACAAATGCTGCTAATCCTGTGTCCCTACAAACCAATGGTCGTTTACTGACTCGCACAGCGCAAATCTATATAGGAGCGCCTGGTGTAGAGAACGAGTATGATCTAGACAGCCATGTGGTAGGCAAATTTAAAACTGGCAGCCTTCAGCATGAATTAGTCACAGGCTTTGATTTGTACAGAGATCTCAGTTTCTACGATCAGGCTCAACGGACTCTTGGTGCTCTAAATCTATTCAACCCCGTTTATGGTCAGCCCGCCGGTCGTATTAGTTCTAGACTTGATCAAAAAACTAGAAATGACCAACTCGGGCTTTATATTCAAGATATAGTAGGGCTTACCAATAACCTTAAGTTAGTCCTTGGCGGACGAGGAGATTTTGTCGAGAATAAGGTTACAAATTTTTTAAATGCAAGTGCCAATCAACGTCAACCTGACCAGGCATTTAGTCCTCGTGTCGGTCTTGTCTATCAACCGATCCAACCCGTCTCACTCTATGCCAACTACAGTCAATCCTTCGTCCAAAATATTGGCACCACGTTTGGGGGTAGTTTATTTCAACCCAGTCGTGGCACTCAATACGAAGTGGGAGTCAAGACTGATTTCCTGAGTGGCAGGCTGTCTTCAACCCTTGCTTTGTATCAACTGACTTTATCCAATACTTTGACACCTGACCCTAATCATTCCACATTTAATGTCCAAACGGGGGAGCAACGCAGCCGAGGCGTTGAACTTAATGTCACCGGGGAGATATTGCCAGGGTGGAATGTGATTGCCTCCTATGCTTACACGGATGCGCGGGTGACAAAGGACAAGGACAAAGTATATGCTATTGGCAATCGACTCGTGAACGTTCCTGACAATAGCGCGAGTTTGTGGACAACTTACACCTTTTCCAAAGGGAATTTACGAGGGTTAGGATTTGGCTTAGGTTTGTTCTATTTCGGCGATCGCGAGGGGGATCTGAGAAACTCGTTCAGTGTACCCAGTTATTTACGCGCTGATGCAGCTGTCTACTATCAAATAAATCGCTTTAGCATCGCGCTCAATATCAAGAATCTATCCAATGTTCGCTACTTCACCCCGCGAACGATCAACCTTGTTTACCCTGAAGATCCATTGACGGTGGAAGGGACAATTAGTTGGAAGTTCTGAGGAAATAAGTTGTTAGCCAAGAGGCGATGCCTGCGGCGAGCTACGAAGTGCGCACCTAGCTACAGTCGTACCACAATCTGTATTTCGTTCACTTTGTCAGTCGTATGCCTAAGTTCTTCTTCGTTGTGTTGCTCACGCTCCTATTGGTTTCTGGTTGCAGCTTCAATAGTCGTCAATTACCAAAGAGTGACATAGGCATTGTTTCTTCAAATCAAACATCACCTGTGTCCGGCCACGTAGTCCGACACGCAATGGGTGAGACTCGAGTTCCTCTCCATCCTCAACGAGTCGTCGTCATAGATCCATGGCTTGTGGAAATACCTCTAGCTTTGGGAGTCAACCTAGTAGGCGCTCCAGGGCTGGCTTCAACTCTCCAATCACTAGGGTTAGAGGATAAGCACCCTGGCATTGAAGACATTGGTGCGCTGCTGACGCCGCCGAACATGGAGAAGGTGATCACTCTCAAGCCGGACTTGATCTTGGGTACGACTCGGAACCGGGACACTTACAGTTTGTGGTCTCATATTGCACCTACCGTTCTGGTGAAGATGCGAAGCAATGGAGACTGGAAACAACCGTTTATGCCACTGGCAAAAGCTTTGGGGAAAACCGAGACAGCAAAACGTTTAATCAATGATTATAACCTACGCTTAACCGAGTTCAAAGAAAAGATGGGTTCCCGACTGCAAAAGACTATAGTTTCCGTCGTGCGCCTGATTCCACAGACGATTAACCCATTAACTAAGGGTTCATTCTCTGGAGTGATTTTAGAGGATGCTGGTCTCACCCGTCCTCCTTCGCAAAATCTCGATGCGATCACAACTCAAAAGAAAGCAGGTAACCCCGTAGGCTATAATATTTCTCCAGAAGTCCTCTCCCAGATAGATGGAGATATCCTATTTATAGTACGCTACGGCTTCAAAAACCCTGTACAGGCAAAGATTGCTGGGCATCAACTCATGAATGAACCTCTGTGGTCAAAGCTTAATGTTGTCAGACATAATAAAGTCTACGTAGTTGATGAATTTTATTGGCTCACTGGTAGCTATCTCTCAGCTAATCGAGTTCTTGATGATTTATTTAGGGATATAGCTTCTTCTCCTTACAGCAATTTTCAGGTAGTTAGGCCACAGTCGTAGGGGCGAACGGCTGTTCGCCCTTACCAATGGTGTGGTTTATTTAGGTGAAAACCTCTGTAAGTTCGTAATTTGTTCCGAAAGACTAGGTGATTTACTTGCCAAGGGATACATTTTTTTTATAATCATTAAGTAAGAACATAAAGGATGTAAAATTTACCAGAGCGAGGATAGCGATGTACATCGTACAAATTGCCTCAGAGTGCGCTCCTGTCATCAAAGCTGGTGGCTTAGGTGATGTCGTCTATGGGCTCAGTAGTGAATTAGAAACGCAGGGGAATAGTGTTGAGATTATTCTGCCGATGTACGATTGTATGCGCTACGACCATATTTGGGGAATCCATGACGCCTACAAAGACTTGTGGGTACCCTGGTATGAAGGGAAAATTCACTGTTCGGTTTATTGTGGCTGGGTACACGGACGGCTGTGTTTCTTTATTGAACCCCATTCAGGTGATAATTTCTTTCATCGGGGCTGTTATTATGGTTGCGACGATGACAACATGCGCTTTGCCTTCTTTAGCAAAGCAGCTATAGAATTTCTCCTACAAAGCAACAAGCGTCCTGATGTGATCCATTGTCACGACTGGCAGACTGGTTTAATTCCAGTCATGCTATACGAGATTTACAAATATCACGGCATGGATCGCCAAAGAATTTGCTTCACCATCCACAACTTTAAACACCAGGGAATGGGAGGTGCTGATATCCTCCAAGCTACCAATCTCAATCGAGCAGAATATTACTTACAGTATAATAAGCTACGCGATAACTTCAACCCCTTCGCCGTGAACTTTATGAAAGGGGGAATTGTTTACTCTAATGCTGTGACGACGGTTTCACCCCACCATGCTTGGGAAGCTCATTACTCGGATGTTGGCTGTGGTTTAAGTCATACTTTAGATATATACCAAGATAAATTCAGTGGGATTCTCAATGGTATTGATTATGACTTTTGGAATCCGGAAAGCGATCGCTACATTCCTCAACCATTTAACAAAGAGACATTAGAAGACAAAATCAAGAGCAAAAAAGCCCTACGAGATCGGCTTTTACTGCAAGATGTTGATAAACCCATAATTGCCTATATCGGTCGGTTGGACAATCAAAAAGGCGTTCATCTCGTACATCACGCAATTTATTACGCTCTTGACAAACAGGCACAATTTGTGCTATTGGGTTCGGCAACAGAATCAGGAATCAACGCCCATTTCCGCCACGAGAAAAACTTCTTGAATGATAACCCCGACTGTCATTTGGAACTTGGCTTTAATGAAGAACTATCCCACCTGATCTATGCGGGAGCAGATATGATTATTGTTCCCAGCAATTACGAACCCTGTGGGTTAACCCAAATGATTGGTTTTAAATATGGTACCGTGCCAATTGTTCGGGGAGTCGGCGGATTAGTGAATACTGTGTTTGACAGAGACTACGACACTTCATTGCCTCCAGAAAAACGCAACGGCTATGTATTCTACGATACCGATTTTTATGCCATAGAGTTCGCAATGGATCGTGCGATCGGTTTGTGGTACTACAGTCTTGAAGAGTTCCGCCAGTTGGCAATTCAGGGCATGGAGTACGACTACTCGTGGAATCACCCAGGAGCAGAGTATCTGAAACTTTACGAGTTTATTAAAGCTTAATAAATTTAGATATTTAGATCCCCGACTTCGTAAAAGTTGTCAGGGATCTTGTTTTTCATATAAGCGTTAAATAAAAATCAAAGATATACCA
>JAQYWN010000140.1 GCA_029379265.1 Rhizonema sp. NSF051 | reverse complement strand
TTTTTAATCTTTGTATTGAAGAGTTAGCCTTTTTAAAAAGTAATACTTAGAGAAGTTTATGCTTTTTTAAATACTTAACTCTTTGGCTCTTGACAACAAACAAGGAAAATGGAAGAATGGGAAGTTCAAATCTAGAGTATCTGTCGGAGTCTCCGGCTTTACAATCTGCGGTCTTGGCGAAGGATGCTACGGTTGAGAGGGTCGCTGGAGGATTCACCAAGTTTGCCGAGGGTCCTATCTGGTGTCCTGAGGGATACTTATTGGTAAGTGACATTATTGGTGATGGGGTCTGGAAAGTTTTCCCCAATGGCTCTTATGCACCTCATCGGAAGCCCTCAAACTTTGCTAACGGGCATACCTGGGATCTTGATGGTAATTTACTTACTGCTGAACACACGAGTCGGGAATTGACACGCACGACTGCAAACGGTTTAATAGCGACTGTAGCTAGCCATTTTGAAGGTAAGCGCTTTAACAGCCCAAATGACGTCGTAGTTCGCGCTGATGGCAGTATGTATATCACTGATCCTCCTTTCGGACTCACACCACCCTATAGTTCGTATGAACAGGAGCCAGAACTCGACTTTAATGGTGTGTTTCGTATTGATGGCAAAACGGGAGCGGTTACCCTGTTATCACGCGAGTTCAAGTATCCAAACGGCATTACCTTCTCGTCCGACGAGTCACAATTGTACGTGAACGATTCAGCCAATGGACAGATCACAGTGTTTGATATGCGACCAGATGGTGGTGTAACGAATCCCCGTTTATTCGCCAATCTGTCTGCTTTAGGGTCGCAGGGCGTTGTAGATGGCTTAAAGGTTGATGTTGCCGGGAACGTATACTGTACAGCACCGGGTGGAGTTGCAATTTTGGATGCCCAAGGGTTACTGCTCGGTAAAATCGTAGTACCAGAGCAACCGAGTGCAGTTGCTTGGGGCGACTCAGATTATCAAACACTTTACATCACGGCAGAAACAAGTGTCTACCGCATCCGTTTGCAACTACGTGGCACAGGCTCTGGCATAAGAAAAACCACGAACTATTAAACGAGGCAGCCTAGTACAGTCTTCGATAAATTCTTAGCATCATTTTTTGTAGTGACGCTTCAGCGTCACTACAAACAATGACCCTTGTTTTCTCAAGTATTAAGAACTTATGCATTCCTGTACTGAGCCACTAGTAACAAGACCTATACCCATAGGTAGGAAAGGAAATTATGCATACTAATCCAACCGAGAACGTGAGTTTAGAGACGATTGTGCTCGGTAGAATCGATGAGTCGTTCTATCAGGCTACAGCCGCCGTCTTAACCCATGTGCTTAATCGACTGGGTCACGTAGTTAATGTAATTGACGGTACACACACGGAGGTGTACAATGCAATCGGGGAAGCAAAGGTGGATCTCTGTGTCGCTTTTTGGTTACCAGAAGGTCATGCCGAAGCTTGGAGAAGGCTTAGGGAAAACGTGGAGGAGCTATCTGTGCTGTTTTATGGAGCCCATTTCTTCTGGGCAGTACCCGAGTATGTGCCTGTGGAAGCAGTACAGTCGATTGGGGATCTTGCTAAACCAGAGGTGGTAGTCCGGATGCCTAAGACCTTGCGCGGTCTCAGTTTGGATGCTACGATTACCACTGCTTCTCAGAAAGTGCTTAAGGAGTATGAACTAGATCAGCAGGGCTATGTGCTTGTACCTGGCTCATATGCTGACTGGAAAAGTTCTCTCATTCAGGCACAAGCTGCCCGGAACTGGACTGTCATTCCTTTGTGGCAGCCGTATTATTTTAATCAGCTCTACCATCTGCGCCCCCTGGACGATCCTAAACACCTGCTAGGCGGAGTGAACAGAGCTGTACTCGCTGCCCACCGTAATGTACGCAAGCGCCTACCAACAAAAACGCTCGAAGTACTAGCACGTATGCGGTTAGATATCACGGCAGTTACTGATATAGATTACTCCATCAACATGAATGGGAAGACTCCAGAAGAAGCGGCTGAGGATTGGATATTAAGTAATACAGCTTTGGTCAACGCCTGGTTTGCAGGTGTGAGATAGACTTTGCTCTAGCATCATTCCTTTCAACATAAACGCACCTATGCCCCATACCCACCTGGCTCACGATGTCTTCAGGTGGGGTGTTTCAAATCCTTATTTGTGTATATTTGTCAAGTGCTTAGTCTTATTTCATCCCATACTCTTAGAGGTATTTCCATGAGCAATCACCTGAAACTACTGGAAACAGTCAAAGTTGGTTCATATACTTTGAAAAACCGTTTGGTTATGGCACCATTAACACGCAATCGGGCAGGTGCGGGTAATGTTGTTGGGACAATCAACGCTGAGTACTATCGACAACGCAGTAGTGCCGGATTAATTGTTACTGAAGCAACGCAAATTTCACCCCAAGCTCTGGGTCATCCCAATACACCAGGAATCCACTCGCCAGAACAAATTGAAGGCTGGAAGCTAATCACCAAAGCAGTGCATGAGAACAATGGACGCATTTTCTTGCAACTTTGGCATGTAGGGCGGATTTCACATCCATCCTTGCAACCTAATGGTGAATTACCTGTAGCGCCAAGTGCAATCGCTCCAGAAGGTATGGCAAAAACTTACACTGGTCAACAGCCTTTTGTTATACCTCGGGCACTAGAAACGGATGAAATTCCACAAATTGTTGAGCAATACCGTCAGGCTGCGGAAAACGCCATGATAGCAGGATTCGACGGTGTGGAAATTCATAGTGCTAACGGCTATCTGCTGGATCAATTTCTCCACGATGGCTCAAATCAGCGCACTGACCAATATGGTATTTCTATTAAAAATCGCTCACAATTTCTGATGTTGGTAGTAGAAGCGGTGAAAAGTATATGGGGGAGTGATCGCGTTGGGGTTCGCCTTTCTCCAAGTGGTACATTTGGTAGCATGTCAGACTCTAATCCAAAAGCATTGTTTACCTACGTGGTTCAGGAATTGAATCGGTTTAACCTAGGATATCTGCATTTAATTGAGCCACGAGTTCAGGGCAACATAGATGCAGAAGATCCCAATATGGAACTTAGCAGTAGCTACTTTCGTACTTTTTATAATGGCACGATCATCAGCGCTGGTGGGCACAACCGCGAAACAGGAGAAGCAACCCTGAGATCTGAGCAGGCTGATTTGATTGCTTATGGTAGACACTTCATCGCTAACCCAGACTTGCCCAAACGCTTTGCCATCAACGCTCCTTTAAATCCCTATGATCGTTCCACTTTTTATGGCGGTGACGAACATGGCTATATTGACTACCCATTTCTTACAACCACTTTGCAATCTGTAAGTTGATCTAGCTTGTAAACTCCCATTGGCATCCTACCAAGGGTTTTGACAAACGTATAATTATTTTTCGGAGATGTCTACTAAACATCTCCGAAAAATAATTGTCTTGCGGAAAACCTATTCTTCTAATAAACTTATAAAGGTCGTCCGTTACTTGTCTAAACTCACCGATTATTTCTATCGTAGTGTACTAGTGATTTTTGTTGCATAACTCGACCTTTTAGAGAGACTATACTTGTTTATAAACTAAAGAACCTTGACGTAGATCAAGAATAATTTGAACAGTACAGACCCCAGCTATTAAGCCAATCAGCTTAACTGGTGATAAACTTGCGCCAGCTACAGCAAAGATTAAAATAATAGCTGCTGCTCCAAAGCGATATGTAGCCCGAGCCTTGCAACGTAATTTAGCATTAATGCTCAAACCAGTTAAGTAGATAACGCCAAGGGTTAATAAACATAGCGATAAACTAGCGCAAATCAGCCAGCGATCAAGCAAAGGTAGTGCTAGATTTGGGTTGCTTGACACAACGTGTTCTACGCCTACTCCAGTAGCGGTAAGACCAATGACTAGAGGTAAGTGCATATAAACCCAAATCTGATAAGCTCCAATACGACGACATGTACGAGCTGCCTGAATTGCTGAGCCACCGAGATTGTCAAAATAAACCCACCATAGGCTAAAAGCAATACTCATACCGAATACAGCAGAGATCGCCGACGAAACATTCCAATGCTGCTTAGCAACGCCATGAACGACAGCTAAGACTGACTCACCTAACACGATCATTGTAAATAGCCCAAAACGTTCAGGTAAATGTGAGGTGTGGGGAGCCAGTTCCACATGTACAGACTCTCCTGCTGTCATCATCGTTCCAAAGTCAACTACTAGCGCTAACGTCCATAGCCCGAATCTTAATGGCAACGGTACAAAGACAGAAATTAGCCAAAGCAAGGCTGCTATTCCAGAACCTTTTATAATTCGGTTGGTCAAGGGTCGAGCTACAACCACATGTCGTCCTGCTCGTAGGTACTCGATGACAAGTAAGATCCGAATGCTAGTATAAGATAGAGCAAAACCAGCTGAACTTTCATTTAAGCCATTATGTACGTTTACAGCTAGTGCTGCCACTGCAATCATTTGCAAGGCTGTCAGCAATCGGTGTCCAAGGTCATCAGTATCAAATAAGTTGGCGTAGAATGTAGCACCAATCCATGACCACCAGACCGCTACAAAGAGCAGCAGAAAACCGAGAAAGCCTGATAGTGAAACATCCTGATTGAGAGTGTGAGCAAGCTCCGAAATGACTGCAACGAAAATTAGGTCAAAAAAAGCTTCCAGCCAAGTTGCATGCCGTTCTTCTTCATTACCTTCACCAATGCGCAACTCAGGAGGTTTCAGCCATTTTTTCATCTCATACACTCCCTGAGAAAATGCTAACAGATTCCATATCTGCGTTATCTCCTAATATTTTCTAGCATTCAGTTGTTGTTGTGCCCATCTTGAAGGGCAAAATAACTTGAAAGCGAGTGTTTCCAGGTTGAGAAAACAAATGGATATCGCCTTTATGCTTTTCAACAATTTGGTAGCTGATTACCAAACCTAAACCTGTTCCTTGCCCCACTCCTTTAGTGGTAAAAAACGGCTCAAAGATGCGGTTTTGAATCTGCGGTGGAATGCCAGGACCGTTGTCAACAATCTCCACTAGCAGGCAGCAGCTATTCTTTTGTACTGTGCGAATCCAGATTTGCCCCTGTCCTCCCATTGCGTCGATCGCATTGTCAATCAAGTTGGTCCACACTTGGTTAAGTTCACTACCATAAGCACTGATGGGTGGCAAGCTCCGATCATAATTGCGCGTCACAACTATACCATGCTTAAGCTTATAACCCAGAATAGTTAGAGTGCTTTCAAGTCCGTGATGTATATCTACCTCCTGTATCGGAGCCTGATCCATATAGGAGTACTCTTTAATTGCTTTCACCAGTTCGGAGATTCGCCCTGAGCTTTCGTCTATCTCGTCCAACAACTCAAACCCTGTCAGCGTTGCCTCGATCCAAGTTAACACTTCGGCAAGCAATTCAGATTCCCTATCAATATGCTCTACAATAGTATCAAGCGATTGAGTGTTCAGTCCTGCTTTGACTAAAATAGGGGAAATTTTCCAGCCATCAGGTACGTCGTGTGAGTCTAGCCAGACTGTAACCTCATCCTCTTGGTCACTCTGTGTTATTGAATCTAAAAGAGGCGATGTTTTAAGAGACCTCAATGCGTCCTGTAGCAAGCTATCAACAAACAATAGTTGTTCTTTTGCCATTTGCCTTTGATTTAGTTTAAGTGGCAAGGAACGCAACTGTTGAAATATTTCTTGCAAAGAGCTTGCACCTCGGCAGACTGCTGTAGCTGGATTGTTTAACTCGTGAGCAAGACCCGCAGCTAAAGTGCCAAGTGCAATGAGCTTTTCGTGGTGTCGTGACGTTGTCTCTAAAGTCTGTAGTCGCTGCGCCGTAATGATCAAAAGATCACGTGTAATCGAAGGACAGATTGTGAGCATTTCCCAGAAAGTATTTGTGTCCCATTTCAACAAATAGCATGCTTTCACAGCATGTGCATTAGCAAGATAGGGTTTGTCTAATAAGATCAACTCATGACCCGTATACGTTCCAGGTCCAAAGGTCATCACATGCCTTTCGACATTCCCAACCTTTTTTGTCAACTCAATCTCGCCCTCTATGAGCACATAGAAATTATCTAACGGTTCTCCCTCAAGTGATAGGTATTCTCCCGGAACCAGCCAGAGTTCGCGACCGTGTTCAGACAGCCATTGTAATTGCTCGTCTGTCAATTGTGCAAAAAGTGAACAAGAGCGCAAAGCGTCCAACATAATTACACCTTACTCAGATATTGATGGATGAACTGAACAGCGATCGCACCCTCTCCAACTGCTGAAGCTACTCGCTTCACTGACCCATTACGCACATCTCCAGCCACAAATATACCTGGTATACTGGATTCTAGCAAAAAAGGTTGACGATCCAACGTCCATCCTTTTGGCGATCGCCCATCGCGCATCAAGGAAGGACCCGTAAGAATAAACCCTTGTTCATCTCTCTCCACTGCGTCTGTCAACCATTCAGTATGTGGTCTCGCACCAATTAAGATAAACAGCAACTTTGTAGAAACAGTTTGCTTTTCACCTGTTTTAGCATTGGCAATGGTGATAGCTTCTAAGTTGCTCTCACCGTGAACCTCAACAACGCTGGAGTACGGCTGTACTGAGATATTTTCTATCGCTAAGATTTGGTCTATGAGGTACTTCGACATGCTCTTAGTCAGTGAGTCGCCGCGTACCAGCATAGTCACATGACGTGCATACTTAGAGATGTACACTGCTGCCTGTCCAGCCGAGTTAGCTCCGCCAACAATATAAACATCTTCATTGATGCAAGAGAGGGCCTCAGACATTGCTGCGCCGTAGTATACGCCAGCCCCAGTCAGCTTGTCAATGTTGGACAAATTGAGCTTGTGATATGAAACGCCAGTTGCAATCAGTAAGGCGTGGCAGCTTAACTCTGTACCGTCACTCAACTTAACAATGCGATACGGTTCCTGCAAAATAACGTCAGTTACTTCTTGAGGTGTAAGAATTTCTACGCCGAATCGCTTGGCTTGAGTCACAGCGCGGCGAGCCAAATCTCCTCCACTGAGTCCATTTGGAAAGCCTAAATAGTTCTCAATACGGGAACTTGTTCCTGCTTGCCCCCCAGACGCCTCTCTTTCAATTAACACTGTACTTAAACCTTCAGACGCCCCATACACTGCTGCTGCCAGACCAGCCGGACCACCGCCCACAATCACCACATCGTAAAATGGCATTTCAGCACGAGTTTTCAAGCCGATTTTCTCGGCAATCTGAATGTATGTTGGCTGCGTGAGGTATAAACCATCCGGGAATATAACTAGTGGTAAATCAGAAATATTACATTGCGTATAAGCAACCCATTCGCGAGCCTCTTCCTCCATCTCAATGTCCAGCAACTGATATGGGACATGGTTGCGAGCTAAGAAATCTTTGATTTGATGGCACATGCTCGACCAACGAGAACCAATAATACGAATTCCTTCAAAAGGTGGGCGGTACGAAGATGTCCAGTCGTCTAGTAAATCATTAAGAACAGGATACAAGAGTTCATGTGGTGGCTCCCATGGTTTCAATAGATAATAATCGATCTTCGCTGAATTGATCGCAGAAACAGCAGCATCAGTATCTGCATAAGCTGTGAGTAAAACCCTTTTTGTCTGCGGAGAGATTTGCATAGCTTGTTCAAGGAACTGCACACCTGTCATGTTTGGCATACGCTGATCTACCAGGCACAGCGCAACCATCTCGTTACGTAATTTTATTTGTTGCAGCACGTTTAAAGCTTTCGCACCTGAGTCAGCTCGCAATACCCGAAAACGATTGCCATACTCTTGTCGAAGATCACGTTCTATAACTCGTAGAACTCCAGGATCATCATCTACTGTAAGTAACACAGGATTAGCCATAATAGCTCCTTAGCTTCTATTTAAATGAAATAATTTACACTTTGTATCCAACATTTTTACACACGTTTATGTATTGGTACAATCACAGACACGAAGTAGTCCTAAACAGTAATTTTTAGGTAAATGTAGGGGCGAACAACCGTTCGCCCTTACATCGTTTCTATAGCTGTCTAATGTAAAGTTGTGTTTACTTACACCAACTTATACACTAACCATTTCGATAGCGTTATACTCATCCAATACTCTCACGCCTTCACAAAATGCACTCGACTTGAGGAATTGCTTCACGTGTTCCGGAGCGCCAACTATATGAATGTTAACATGAGTTCCCAGCTTTTGCTTAGTGAAAATCAGGGCTCGCAAACCAGCAGTCGTAATACATTCCAAGTCATGTAGCAGTAAGACAAGGTTTTGCAGTGGTTGCTCTGCTGCTCTAGCCAAAACTTCCTGAAAACGTTCTATAGCACTAGCATCTAATAACCCTCTTAAGGATATCTTAGCAGTACCATTAGTATTTTCCAACAAAGTTGCGTCGAAAGACACCTGACTGGGAACAAGCCTCACTCTAACTTTTATTTCGTCTTGAGTAGATGGCAATTTAACAGTGAGATTTGAAGCATCAAAATCAGCATGCTTTTGCCCATTAATCCAGACATCACCAATCCGCACACTGCCTGCTGGTAAAATATCAGGGCTAACCCGGAGGATATTATCCTTAAAACCACCTGGCTTTGGCTTGAAGTACAAATCCATCGGTTGTTTAGTAATTAGCAGGTTTGTGTAAACGCAAGCCAAGTAAGCAAGCTCGAAGGAGTGATAACCGCTCATTGAATGGCTGCCTTTGCCTCGTTCAGTTCCTAGTAAGTAGGGAATTCCAGATGAAAGAACATTGAAGTAAACACCTCCACCCGCATAATCAAGGAACCAAGAATTGTAGAAAGCTGCGGCTTCACGTGCCCAACGTTGATACTCAGGTTTTTCAAGCGAGCCATTCAGGATAAGGTAGGCTAAGATAGCCTGTTCTTGCTGCCACCAAGCTTTTCGGTTGTGCCAGACAAAGCGGTGTTCCTCTTGTCCAGGCTTAAGAGTACGTTCAACGACATCGTACCATCCTCCACGCTGTTGGTCACTACCAACAGCAGGCATAATTTGTCCAATCTTTTCAGCTAAAGCCATATAGTTTTCTTTAGCTTTCAAATGGTTCATCCGCATCAAGTTCCAAGCAATTTTGAGGTTGTGACCTACAACTGCTCGATTCTGCTGCCATCCCCAAGTTTTGTCATGACTCCAGTCTTCATGAAAACGTTCTTGAACAAACGGGCTATTCTCATAATCCGGGAACCGCTTTTCGATGGTATCAAATGTATATTCCAGGAAATCAGCGTATTTTTCCTCACCAGTTGCTAGCCAGAGATTAATCAAATAGGCTGGAGCATGATCACCAACCGAATTCCAGTTTTTCTTTGCACGGTTGTGACCCAAAGTGTCAGAGTGAGCACTCAGAGTAATCGGGTCAATGTGGGAGAAAAATCCTCCAGATTCCTTTTTGTCGAGGAAATAACCGTTAAATAGATTGACTGTTAACTCGATATCGTTGAAAATCTTTGGATCACCGGTTATTCTGTAGGTTTGGGTAGGACCAGCCAGCGCATATATTTGCTCATAAGCAGGAATAGCGTCATAATCATCCCCAAATTCTGAGGAGAATATCTTTTGCTCACTGCCATCTGGCTTTACCTCAATTGCATGATACCAGTAGCAGATTCCTTCGCCCTCATCTAGAAAACGCATGTGGTCGCGCAGGTATTCGGTACCTTTTTCTGCAGCTTCTAAGTAGCGATCATCCCCAGTCATCATATAGGCCGTGGCAAAACCGTAAACTAGGCGGGAAATGGTATCAGTTTCCTGGCGATTGCTATCTTCCTTAGAACCAACTAAGCCCAAACCAGTACGATAGTTGCGATAATCAATTTCGCCATCCTCGAACTGGGCTTTCAGATAAAAATTTGCAAGGCTTTTTATTTGCTTGACCCACCAGTCTTGTCTTTCAAAAAGATAATCGTTTTCCTTCCTGCCCAGAAAGACTATATGCTTAGCTTCAAACTTGTGTTCACCAGCTTCAGGATAAAAAACGCCGTATACAAAAAGATAGCGATTTGGAACGAGCATTGCAGCCATCTGGCTAGTGCAATCAAAGTAAGGTTCATCAAGATTGCGTACTAGCTCAGCATACGTCATTGAAGTCAGTGAAACTTCAAAATTCCTACCATCTGACGTTTTGAGACCGAAAGTACCAGAATCTCCCTGGCTGGAATCAAAATCAGTAACATACCCAGCAATCATGTCAGAAAACGAAAAGCTGATGTTATTCATTGGATTTTCTCTGATATTGGGAATTGATTAATTAAACACTAAATAGATTGGCGGAAAAAAACAGAATCCGTAACTAAATATTGAGATATGCAAAATCGAAGAACAACTGTACGAAAGGGTTTGACAAGATTTTGTTCGTTTTGACTAACAAGTCATGAAATTAAACTCTAGGGCACACTGTAGGGGCGGATTTGACAGAATTGTTCATTGTTACTGACAACTTATGAGCTTAAACCCTCCCCTACCAACTATTAACAGCCTCAATATAAAGTTGTGTTTTTTCACGCCAACGTACTTATTTGGAAATTAAAACGACAGCACTACGATCTTTGATAGAGTAGACATTACCTGAAACTTTAATTTCTTGCCCTTTTGACATAATATCCATAGGAGAAACAAGAGCAGTATCTACGACTCTGTACCATTCCCTATCTTTAATAGAGGGAATTTCAAAATCCAGCGATTTCCAGTACATATTAAACATGACATGAATATCTGCTTCTCCTTCAAAACCTCCTAAAGTAAACGACAAAACTCTGGAATGAGGGTCCTCCCAACCCGGACTGGATAACTTTGTGCCATGCCAAGATATATCTGCCAAACCACGCTCATTAACTTCTCCTACAAAGAAATTTCGACGATGTAAGGTGGAATGACAATGGCACTTACGAAAATCGATGATATGTTTAAAAAATCTTAAAATATCAGCGTTTTTTTCAACCAAATTCCAGTCAAGCCAACTGATTTCATTATCTTGGCAGTAAGCGTTGTTGTTACCTTTTTGAGTACGTCTGACTTCATCACCAGCTACAAACATTGGGACACCCTGAGAGAGCATGAGAATGGTAGCAAAATTTTTAATCTGACGTTGACGCAATGCATCAATTTCCGGGTTATCAGTCTCTCCTTCAACACCACAATTCCAGCTTAAATTATCGTTGATGCCATCCCGATTGTCTTCACCATTGGCTTCATTGTGCTTGTCATTGTACGACACCAAATCATTAAGGGTAAAGCCATCATGGCAGGTGATAAAGTTGACGCTATTGATTGGTAAATGTCCACTTGCTTGGTAAAGATCAGCACTTCCTGCAAGACGCCATGCAACTGCTCCAACTAGTCCTGAATCTCCCTTAACAAAGCGTCTAACATCATCTCGGTAACGTCCGTTCCATTCTGCCCAACGATATCCAGGAAAGTAACCAATTTGATAAAGCCCAGCAGCATCCCAAGCTTCAGCGATGATTTTGGTGTCAGCTAAAATTTCAGATGTTTCAATTTGCCATACTATTGGCGGATGGAGCATTGGTGCCCCATCTTGACCACGAGATAGGATTGAGCCTTCATCAAACCGGAAACCATCAACGTGCATCTCCTTCACCCAAAATTCGAGACTATCTACAATCAATTTCTGTACCATTGGGTGGTTGCAGTTGACAGTATTTCCACATCCAGAATAGTCCATATAGTACTGCTTGTTCCAAGGTACTAAGTGGTAGAAAATACTGTTGCAAAAGCCTTTAAAGTTAATAGTTGGACCTTCATGATTTCCCTCATCTGTGTGGTTAAATACCACATCTAGGATGACCTCAATTCCTTCCTTATGCAACGCCTTGACCATATCTCGAAATTCCTTAATGTGATGTCCTGCATCAGGAAGAACACAATAAGAAGCTTCAGGAGCAAAGTAGCTGTGTGGATTATATCCCCAATAATCTTTCAACGGCTCACCATTGACTTCTCGGAGATTGTTCTCTTCATCAAAGTCAAATATTGGCAAAAGCTCAACAGCTGTAATTCCCAACTCTTTTAAGTAAGGAATTTTTTCGATAACGCCAGAAAAAGTACCGGGGTTATTACTACCAGAGGAAGGTGAGCGAGTAAATCCACCAACGTGCATCTCATAGATGATGCTATCACTCATTGGTCGATTAATCGGGCGATCGCCTTCCCAATCATAATCCGATATATCGATAACTACACTACGCATTGAGGTAGCTAAGTTATCTATTGATCCTAAAGCATCAGTTCGTTTCCAAAGAGCGTTGGTGTTTCCCTTCGCATATGGATCAAGCAGTACCTTATTTTTGTTAAAGCGGTACCCAGTCGTATGTAAATCTTGATAACCGTCAACTCGATAAGCGTAGTGAGTACCTGACTTTAATCCTCTCACATAGACGTGCCAATAATGGAAGGTTTTGTTTGTCCTTGGGTTTAATTGAATAACTTGTATAGGCTCCAGAGCATCATCCTTATCAAACAACAAAAGTTCGATAGATGTAGCATACTCTGAGAAGACAGAGAAGTTTACTCCTTCTTTATCTGGATTAGCACCCAACGGATGTGGACAACCCAATTCTAATTTGTATTCATGTGTTGTTAATTCAACCTGATGTGTATCTGTAGCTAAAATCATTTTTACGATTCTTTCCTTTTCCTATTCAATGGTCGTTTATTCACACATTTCTAACGTTTAAAAGCTAAAAAAATGGAACAATTATAAGT
>JAQYWN010000139.1 GCA_029379265.1 Rhizonema sp. NSF051 | reverse complement strand
ATCTATTTATCTTTAATGTTTGCCGACAAAATTCTTGATAATGCTTAAGTAAATTTCCTTCTTTAGTATAGATGAGAGTGATCTGATGTCCCCGCTGTTGCAAACCCCGACAGAAGTCAAATAGAACGACTTCTTGTCCACCCCGAGTAGAAGAAGGTTCTGGCTCGAAAACTAGAATATGCATAAAAAGTTAGCACCCCTTACAAATCTCACAAAACCAAAGAATTCAGATTTTGAAAAAACATGACTAGACGCTCTCGAAACTTGAAGAGCTATTTGCTGACTGCTAATTGCTGACTGCTTGTTTGTATCAATCTGTGTTTCATAACTTTTTCAATTGCATCAACCATTGTGTCCATACTAAATTGGGACACAATATGCTGGCGACATCTCTGGGCTAGATTGGGATCTCGATCTTTCCAATTTAGTAGGCAATTGAGAGTCACTGATAAATCTTGCTCGTTTCCCGGATCAAAAAGTCCAATTTGAAATTCTCCTGTGAGAATTTCCGCAATTCCGCCAATGCGGCTAGCGACTACAGGAGTTCCACTCGCCATTGACTCAACAATTGTTCGTCCGAAAGGCTCTGGCCATATACTAGGTAGAACTGTTATGTTACTAATTTGATAAAGACTTGTAGTATCCTTGACATAACCGAGGAATTTCACATGATTCTCTATACCCAACTCAATTACGAGTTTTTCTAAGGATTGTTTGTATTCTTCTCCTTGGATTAAAGGTTTTCCTGCAATTAATAATTGAGTATTAGCATTAGTTTCTCGCAACAAAGCAAAAGCTTTGAGCAGAATTTCTAATCCTTTTTCTTTATCTATTCTCCCGACATACAAGATCGTTTTAACATCTTCAGAAAGATTCCAAAGATTCCTCAATGATGAAAAATTAGTTGTATTTTTGTAAGTTTCTAGGTCAATGCCGTTATATACAACATCAATTTTCTCCTCCATCTCCTCTTGATAGCCGCTATTCACCCAGTCTAACTTAGTTTGATTTGAAACTGTGATGAAATGTTTTACCTTTTTTATAGCAAAACTCCACTGATATTTATGAATTGTCCCCAAAAGGAAATATTTCCAGCGCTTTATTCCTTTATTGCCCATCCATGCCGAGGATGGCGGAGCTACGGGAGGATAATGGAGATAACAAACTAAAGGAATATTTTTTGATAAAGCTAAAGCTGAAGCAAAGGGAGTGTCTGTGGCTTGATTGCAGAGGACAATACTATTTTCAGTTTTGGGAATTTTTCTAGTAACTTTCCAAATATCAGCTAAAAAACTCAGAATATGTTGCGGCTGAGAGTTGATGAATTGGCTAACCTTAATGACACAGTAACAAAACTCTCGATATTGCTCGAGAAGATTCTCTTCTTTAGTGTAAAGCAAAGCGATCTTGTGCCCTCGCTTAGCTAGACCCCGACAAATGTCTAACAGTACTAATTCTTGTCCCCCACGGCGAGAGGAAGGATATGGTTCTAAGACAATAATATGCATGGTAGTAAGCGTCTTCCCTGAAAATACAAAAATTAGGAATTAGCGTAAGTATTCACCAGTCAACTATCAATTATCAGCAACTTTTCTTATTGGTCGATTGAGTATTCACGCTGCGACCATTTGTAGCTGACTACTAACTGAAGAAAGCTAAATGCTTAGGAATTAGCTGAAAAAACCTAATAGACGTTGATGCAGGAGATGAGTGAGGTTTCGCACTCCATCGTATCCATGAGGACCAAACAAACGAAGCATTGCGATCGCCAAACTCAAGCGCAGAAATTTTTCCGATAAACAGATTCGTGGATGGTGTTGAAAAGCTAAGGTACGATAATGAATTGCCTGTTTGTAGTCTCCTTTATCTATAGCGAGCCATGCTAAACCCTGCTGAAAATTTGCATAAGCTCGATTTCTTAAATGCAGCAAATCTAATGGCACAGATTGAAATGTTTTTTCGATGACTATACGAAGACTCTGGATCATCTTCTGACGATTTTTAGTCGCATTATTAGGATGCTGTCGATAGCAGGTTAAAGGTTCTTTGACTACTCCAAACGAATAACGAGCGGCGATCCGAAGCCACATATCCCAATCTTCTGCAAAAGCGAGACTGGGATCGAAGACTCCTACTTCGTCAAAACAACTACGACGAATCATCGTTGAACTGCCAGTAGAAATCATGTCATTTTCAATCAGTTGCTTCCAGACATCACCTTCTACATGGGACGCAAAAACTCTCCCAGTTGGCTCACCCAAAGTATCAATCAGAGTTGTCCAGGTATAAACTAACCCTACTTCTGAACGATCTGTCAGATAATGGACTTGTTTTTCTAACTTAGTTTGCTCCCATAAATCATCCGCATCTAGAAATGCCACATACTCTCCTTGAGCATGGATAATACCTTGATTGCGAGCTGTCGATACACCTTGGTTTCTCTGCGAAATCAGTTGGACTCGCGAATCTGTGACGCCAGCTGCCCATTCTACAATCTGATCGGAACTGCCATCATTCACAATCAAAATTTCAAAATCTGTGAAAGTTTGTTGTAAAACACTTTCTAGAGTTTTCGGCAAATAATTCATTGCATTGTAGGCAGGAATGACAACAGAAACCTTTGGCATATTTCATCTCCTTGTTTACTAGAAGAATACATTCGTCATAATTCTCCTGAATTTTGCACAACTTGCAGGTGTATCATGAGGTACCCCCAAGTTTAAACTTTTGAAAATAAGAACATTTTTGACCCCGACGTGCTATAGTTTGAAACTAAAAAAGTGCGTCAAGAAAACACTTAAATTCTTTATGCTGATTACTGTATCGACATAAAGTCTCGCAGTTGCTTGCCTATTACCCCAGGCGAGAAGTACTCCTCAACTCGACAACGAGCAAGCTTACCTAACTGGATTCTCCAAACGTCATTGTCCAAAACATGACCCAGAGCAGACGCTAATGCGGTTGCATCTTCCCGTGGCACGACAAGTCCACCGGAAACTTCGCCTCCTTCCAGAATGTCTGGTATACCCGGAACATCAGTAGCTACTATAGGTAGACCGCAAGCCATTGCTTCCAATGGTGCTATGGGAAAGCCTTCTTGGCGGGACGAAAGGGTATAAACGTCAGCTGCTGACAAGTAACGCTGAAGTATAGTGTGATCGTTCACAAATTCGTCCCGCCACATAACGCCTCGCAACTGCATAGTTGCAATGCATTTATCGAGTTTGTCAGCGTCCGGACCTGTCCCTACAAGCAAAAGTCGGAGGTCTTGATCCGGGCGATCGCTACATATTCGATCCCAAACAGTTAAAAGAATGTCTAACCCTTTGCGATAAAAATCAATTCGCCCGTGACACACCACTACCTTAGCATCAAGAGGAATGTCAAGCGCTAATCGTGCCTCACTGCGGTCTATAGCACTCCATCTTACCGCATCCATGGGATCGAAAATATGTGCGATCTTGGTTGATTCTATTTTGTAACGAGAACTAACCCGCTCAATCTCTGTTTTTGTAGAGATAATCACACCCGTACATTCCCGAAACGCCAAATCTCGAACGGGGTATTCGAGCCAACTATGTGTCTGATCGGCTCCTTGGAAAGTCGCGAACACTGGTATACGCATTCGTTGTCCTAAAAGTACACAAGTGTCAAAACGGGCGTACTCATACTCTTGGCACAAAATAGCTTGACAACCTTCACGTCGAATCTCTTGAGCTAGTAATTCCACAGGCGTCGATAAATAAGAACCTATACTTTGAGCAACATTCTTAAATTTTGTCAGTAGGGAATGACGGCGAATATTGGAGTCTTGAATGTCTCTAAATGTCTGACCTTTATTTGCTCCATAAAGATCTAGTGCCTTGTGTCGAATGGCACGGTATATAAGATACCTTTTAGGAACAGGTAATACACAAATTGTCGTTCCAGTTGGAGCGTGGGTGAAGCGTCTGGGTTCAGTAAAACGGGCGGAAATACAGAACAGTACTGTCCTGACACCAACCTGTTTCAAAGCATTGATGTAACCAAACATCCAGCTTCCAATAAACTCATTGCAGAAAGTTTCAAATGAAATATT
Organism: Rhizonema sp. NSF051; assembly: GCA_029379265.1. Lineage (GTDB taxonomy): Bacteria > Cyanobacteriota > Cyanobacteriia > Cyanobacteriales > Nostocaceae > Rhizonema. The sequence goes on along the minus strand of JAQYWN010000139.1, from coordinate 8,777 downwards.
GATGTGATCTAAAAAATCATCTATTAAGTCTATACAGTGCAGCAGTGCAATTCCTGACTGTAATTTTTGACTTTTTATTGGCAACTCGGTGCTTTCATATTCCTGCATTGTTGATGTTTCCACAATTTCATCCACATACTTAACATAAAAATGGCTCCGTACATTGTTCCTAAATCGCTTCTAAATTATATATTTTGAGGTTACTGCTTACACAGAGTGCGTATCCTCAACTATTTTTGCATCCCGTGTCACATTTGAAATACGTCTTCGTAGAGCATAAGTTAACTTTAGCAGTTTGCTGTAACCATCAAATCCAAACAATTGCAGTGCTGCGATCGCCAAACTTAACCGAATATACTCGCGTGAATAGCGTGTTTGAGAGTTATGTGCAACCGCTAAACTGCGATAGTGGATTGCAAGTTTGTAATTATTACTACTTTGCAAAGCTTTCCAAGCCAAACAAAGGTTTGCATAACTGTAACTGCGATTCTTCAAGTACCAAGTTTCTGATGGTGCCGATTGAAATGTTTTTTCAATGACTTGATGAAATGCTTCTTCCATCACTTGACAGTTTTTAGACATACTATTAGGAACTTGTCTATAATATGCTAGAGGTTCTTTAATCACTGCCAAAGGATACTCAACAGCTATCCGAATCCACATATCCCAATCTTCGACAGAACGTAAACATCGGTCAAAGACACCCACTCTATCAAAACAACAACGACGAACCATCACCGAAGGACAAGCAATTGTATTCCACTGAACAATTTGTTCCCATGCACATCCTTCGACATTGGACTTCAGTACGCGACCAGTAGATTTTCCTCCCACGTCCACTAAAGCCATCCAAGCATGTACCAAGCCAACCTCCGGATACTTGTCCAAACAAGAGACTTGCTTGGCTAATTTCGTTGGCTCCCACAGATCATCTGCATCCAAAAACGCAATATAATCAGCTTGAGCATGATAAATACCAGTATTGCGAGCTCCTGGTAGACCTTGGTTTTCTTGCGAAATTAATTTCACTCGCGAGTCTTTGATTGCACTCGCCCATTCCACAGTGTTGTCAGAACTCCCATCATTAATAATTAAGACTTCAAATTCAGTAAAAGTTTGATTTAGAACACTCTCCAAGGTTTCTGGGAGATACTGCATGGAATTGTATGCGGGAATAACAACAGAAACCTTCAGCATATTTTTGTCTCAAATAGTTTAGTTATAAAATTAGGTTAAAGCAATTTCTCACAACCCAAACGGTTTCGTCAATTACGCTTGCACTCATCTAATATATACATGAAGTTGTGTCCGGAAGTCGTGCTTGGGCTGAATTATCCTCTTCAGAATGATCTGTTTGTGCTGAAGTTAGATTTAATCTTTTAATCACTTTCGCTGGGTTTCCTACAGCCACAGCCCCTTCTGGAACATCTTTCACTACAACCGAACCTGCTCCAATAACAGCATTGTTCCCAATAGTAATTGGTCCAATAATCACTACATTAGAACCAACTTCCACATTGTTTCCTATTTTGGGTGAGCCAGTATATGAACCATCTGGAAGTTTTTTGTTACCAATGGTTGTCGAATGTCTGATAATACAATTATGACCAATTATGGTTCCATTATTCACGACTAAACCAACACCGTGAATCAGTCTAAGGTCTGATCCTATTTTGGTATCCCAAGGCAATTCAACGCCTAATAGCCACTCCACAATTAGTGTATAGAAGTTGCGGAAAAAACCAGATAGAAACGGTATGGGCAACCGTCCTAGTATCTGCGTTGCTCGGAACATTAATAATATGAAACGGGATTTTGAACTTCCTTCTTTATTCACTTCCCAATCTTGGAAAATATAATTAACAAAGTTCTTCATTTTCTAATTTCTCAAAAATTACATAAAAGTAGCTATTTATCAGCTAGATATTGTATGATTGGAGACATAATTAACAAGATTCAACCTTTTATAAGTCATACAAGCTAATAGTTAAAGATACTGACACTTTAAATCCTACACTCCCCGAAGCTATTTGTATCAACGGGTAATACCCCCTGAAGTTCCGCTTGGCGTAGACGCGGAGCGGCTTGTCGTCAGACATCGCCTGTACTCAAACTTATCTGTTGCCTGCAACTAGCTTCTCCCCGTGGAAAAATCGCTAAAAAATGAACTCAGCCTCATTTAAAATTGATTTTAACTGGTTATGGGGATCTAGTTATAAGGTTGACGCTGTTTTTTCTGGATTCATGCGTCCCCAAACTAGATGGTGCATCGTTCCAGTTCCAACCAGCGATCGCCAAAGCCGTAAACCAGTAGGAAAAGAGAATAGTATGACTCCAGATGTTGTCACTCAGCATTCCTGCTAACATGGCAAACATCACAGCTAACAGGATGACGCACAAGTTACGCTGTGGACTTTTAGGAGGTGCCGCTCGAATTAACTGAATCAGACGTATACCTTGAGCTACGAAAAAGCCCATATAAGTCACAAATCCAGTAATTCCTCCTTCTATCAGAGCGCGAATGTAATCATTATGGGGAAGATAACCATTACCACCAGCCTCAATGCTTAATCCCAAACCAAAACCAAGAAACGGAGACTGCGGGAAAATCTTACTCATCAGAAAAGTCCATTGAGCAAGCCGCCAGTTAAAGCTATTATTATCTCCTTGAGATAAAAGAATTGCGCGCGACGTATCAAGATCTGGATTCAAGAGTGGTGTATTGCTCAGCGATCCCAAACGTTCTCTTCCAAAATCTGAATTGGCAAACAACCCGATAATGACAGCAAAAAAGAGCGCTCCGCCAATCAAGTTGAGAAAGCTCAATCTCGGTATCACCAAAACTAGAACAAAAGCAGCAAGCATTGTCAAGCCAGTTAAGGCTTTAGTACTGACAAAGCATAATGCCAGTAAACCCATGATCAAAAACCACGGGAACTTTTGCTTAGAGTTCGTTAGCTTCCAGTAAGTAAGAGAGATAAACAGTAACAGCGTTGTGGCAAATGCATTCGGGTGCCCCATTGTCCCTTTAATGCGAGATATTTCCGCAACTGGCATTGCACCAATAGCACCACCCCCGTTCAAAAAGTCAGGCAGGAGAAACGGGACAAACATCTGCATTAGCGCCACTGTCACCGGGATCACGAGTGATAAAAACAGCCAAGCGATCGCTTTTTGAGGAGGCAATCGATCCTTCAGTTGCATAACCAGCAAGTAGATCATCACCCAACTAAACAGACGTATCCACTCACGGATACTTCCTGGTAGATAGTCAGCATTTAGCCCTACCCCTTCCAAAGGTAAGAGTATAACCCACAATCCTTGTAGCAATACCCAACCGACAAAAAACCACCAAAAACTGTCAGTGTAGATTCGCCGACCGCGCAGGAGTGTTACAGTGACGTAGAGCAAAGTTAAACCGTCCATCCCAAGAGCATATATGGCTGGTATCTGCTTACCTGAAAAAGGATCGAGACAAGTACGCACTGCCAATAAATTCAGTACAGCTTGCTCAAAATGCGTAAAGAAGTAAACAACTATTGGGACTGCAACTACAGGTAAAAATAGATAAATAGGATTAACACCTGCTGTAAAGCCTGCAATTGCACCAATACTTATACCAGCTAAACTAAGCCAGATGACACGAGAGTGACGATTTGGTTCATTGGTCAACATCTTTACCTAAACCTCATCTCGTTCTACAAACCTTTGGCGGTAACCTCCAAGACCTGTCAAACGCTTTTTGGGCTGGTAACCATTTACAGGATAGCGGTAATACTTTTCTGTTAAATTAGTCATTCCATTCACCACCATACCTAAAACCGGAATGCGATTTCTCGTTAACTCTGATACTGCTCTTGATAATACCTCCTTAAGTGTGAAGCCGGGACGTGTGACTAAAACAACTCCATCACAGTGACGACTCAAGCTAGAGGCATCAGCACAAGCACTTAAAGGTGGAGTATCTATAATCACTAAATCGTATTCTTGTGATGCGTCTTCGATGAGAGACTTCATCGCTACGGAATCGAGCAACTGCGAGGGGCGTCTGCGTAGTTCTCCACAAGTCAATATATCAAGGTTCTCAATCTCTGTTGCCTGCACTGCTTGTTGTAAAGATAATTCTCCCTCAATAACATCTGTAATCCCTGGTTTAGGGAATAATTTGAACAAGTTATGTTGTACTGGTCTGCGTAGATCGGCATCAATGATCAATGTTCGCCAAGATAACATAGCGGCGACGGCGGCTAAATGCGAGGCAACGACTGACTTACCCTCTCCAGATATAGTGCTTGTGACAACAAGCGATCGCAATTGGTCAGAATTGCGAAACTCAAGCGTTTTGAAGAGCATCCGGTAAGGCTCAACAAAGCCAACATTATCTAAAAATCTTTCAGCAGGCGCAAGAGAGAGAGTCTGCGCTGTTAAACGAGGTAATACTCCTAACAATGGCAGCTTCAGCAGCTCTTCTGCTTCGGCAGCATCGCGCAATGTATTGTCCATGACTTCTAACAGCAGCACAATGCCAATCGCTAAGACACTTCCAAAGGCAGCCGCCACCACTAATACAACTTTCTGCTTGGGTGAAGTGGGTTTAGTCGGTGGTTGAGCCGCCTCAATAATTTGGATATTGCCTACAAGTTGAGCTTCAGCAATCCGTGCTTCTTCAAGTTTGCTTTGCAGTAACTTTACAGATTCTGTGGCTTCTTGACGTGTGCGGACTAATGCAGTCAGTGGCTGCTGCTTCATTGGTAGAGCTGCAAGGCGGGCATGGAGATTGTTGAGATCGGACTGCACAACTTTGAGCTTGTTTTCAATTGCCGATCGCTCGATTTCATTGACGATGAGTTTGGATGTCAGATCTTGACTGATTTGATCGCCTGCGACAGTCTTAGGAACGATGTCTTGACTTCCTGGTGACACGCTTCCTAAGGTTTTCGCGTAGACTGACTGTAGAGTATTCCGTTCCTGAACTAGCTTGATTACAGTCGGATGGTCCTCTGTAAAACGCAACCGAGCTTCAACAATCTGCGTCTGTAACTCTGACAACTTGGCTCGTAACTTCTTAAGTTCTTCATCTTGACCACCGCGTACATTTGCGTAGGCGCTGTTTAGAGCTTTAGCGTCGGTGATTTGCCGTAATGATACGTCCCGTGACTTCGCGTCTTGGAGTTGTGTAGATAAGGTTCGCTGCTGCTCTTCTAAAGCAGCGACACTGGCGACTAAGCTTTTCGTCTGATCGTCAAGAGCAATAATGCCACTCGATTGTCTGTATCTGTTTTCAGCAATTTCCGTCTTCTCTAACCGATTGCGAGCCGAAGGCACCTCTTTTTCCAAAAATTTCACTGCACTTGCAGCTTCTTTACGGATAACTTGAGTGCTATCCTCAACCATTGCTTGAGAAACTGCATTCACCAGCTTGGCAGCCATGACTGGATCTTTGCCTTGATAACTTACCTGAAGAATGTTGGTAGCAGGAACAATTTTGACGCTTAAGTTTCGGTTCAGATCCTCAATCGTGAGCTTTGGTTTCACATTAGGGTCAATATGTTCAGTCAGCGCTCGTTTGAGAACACGTTGTGACTTGATTAATTCTGCTTCGTCAGCCAAAGGATTAGAACCACCTGGTGTACTTGAGCGCACTTGGGTAAGATCGCGACCTAAATCGGAAATACTTACCCTCTTGTCGTCCAAAATCAATCTTCCTGATGCCGAGTACAGGTGCGGGGTGACCGTAAGGTAGGCGATCGCCCCACCAATTACAGCGGAGAATGTCGCTAGGGCGGGCAAACTTCGCCGTTGCATGACAGCTAGTAAGTATGAAATGCCTTTTTCCATTACGTAGACCCTTGTTTTTTGAGACAGTTAAGTTAAATCAGTTAATCGACAATTCGGTTTAAGACTGTTATTTATTATTCAGTAGTAGTTCCCTGTTGTGTTATTTTTATACGAAGCGATTTTCTTAGCCCATCTATTTGCGGGCTAATAATTTCGTAGTTGCGTGCTACCAGAAACCACCTATTTTTTCCCAATGACTTCGGCGAGTCCCTCTTGGTTATGCTTCAATATTTCTACTTGCTCGGACTCATGCAATGTTTTGTAGATTTTTAAGGTTTCTGAAGTAATGCGATCCCAGCTATAGTTATGCTGCACATGTCTTTGTGCATTTTTTGCCATTGCTGCTAGTTCTCGATGATGGTGAATTGCCCAATCTAAGTTACGAATACATGATTTGCGGTTTCCTGCTTCAAAAAGCATTCCCCGCCCTTCACTCACAAGTTGCTGGTGAGGTGGGATATTACTTGCAAGTACTGGGATTCCTTCCCGCATCGCCTCTAACATCGCCAGAGGTAACCCCTCCAAATCGGAAGGCAGTGAAAACAAACCAGATCCTCGGACGATCTCCCAAAGACGAGATCCTCGAAGTTCACCAGCAAATACAATGTTTCGATTATTTGCCACCTTTTCTAACAGCGAAGACGTGAACGATTTTGTATCGCTTACGCCTCCAGCTAGAACAAGTTTCCATCCTACTGGATTCAAATCACAAAAGGCATCAACAAGCAAGTCTGGACGTTTTTCCGGTACCAGTCTGCCTAAAAACAGAATATAACGTCCCTGCTTTAGACCGAGTTGGGTGCCGTAGCCAAAATTTGGGTCTGATTCCCCGTAGTTAGCAGGAGCATTAGGTATATAAATTGTCTTCCTGGCATAAGTTTGTGAAAAGTAGGTAGAAAGCGCTTCTGACACTACAATGATTTCATCGGCAAAACGGACTGCGGCTTGTTCCCCCATCTTAATAATGCGAGTCGAAAAGCTACCCCACTTTGCCCGTTGCCAATCTAGTCCCTGACAGGTCACAACGACCTTTGTGGAATTAGAGATTTTCGGCAAACAAGTAAACAGAGATGGACCCAATGCGTGAAAATGAACAATATCGTATTTTTTTGCCGTGGCAGCCATCGCCCCTAGTGCTGAGGTAATAAAGGCGTCCACTCCTCTAAGGTGCAAACCTGGTAAGGAGATGACTTGAACCCCTTTGTAGTCATAAGGGTCTTGCCAGGAACAGTCTGTGTAAGAGGACCGGGCAAATAAATCGACACTATGACCCTGTTCCACCATACGGGGATAGACTTCCGCACAATAATGCTCAATGCCACCTTGCTTGGGTGGTAGACCTTTTGCACCAATAACAGCTATTTTCATCTGTTCTCGTTTTGCTCTCTAATGTTGCGGGGAAAGGGTAAATCATCAGGTGCTAGCAGATGAGAGCCCCTGCTCCCAACGCTGCCACATTTGGCTGTAGACTTCATTCACAACAGTGCGGGCGGCATAAGGCTGGGCTTTCCGCACACACGATGCTATGGGATAATTATCTGGATGCAGTACGACTTGACGCAAAGCATCTGCGATGCAAGCTGGTGTACGTTCCGCTACAATAACTCCATTGTCAGGAGAAAGGAGTTTTGGGGTTTCACCAGATCGAGTTGTGACGATTGGTGTTCCGCAGGCAAGCGCCTCCAGAACCACAAAAGGCAAACCTTCAAAAGCACTTGTTAAAACCAAACAGTTACATATCCGGTGTAAATCGGCAAGTTCGGTTTGGCGCAGTGCTCCTAGCATTGTCACCCGTTCAGACAGCCCCAATTGACCAATTTCTGAAAGGACTTGACTTGCTAACTCACCATCACCTGCAATCAACAAGTGAATGTTCGGTTCGTCAAGCGCTGCCTGGGCACGTACTAGCAGAATTGGATCTTTTTGAGGATGCAGGCGACCGGCAAACAAGACGAACCGTGTATCTTCTGAAAGATTCAGCTTCAATGCCAGGTTGCGTCTTTGGCGATCGCGTTCTTCTACAGACAACGGATAAAAAATTTCCTCATCGAAGGAGTTTTTCAGGAAATGAACACGGTTTTTGATTTTCGGATAACGTTTTTGGTAAAGTTCTAATGCATCTGTATTACACGAGAAAATTTGGTTAAATTGTCCAACTAACAGACGTTCAAGAGCAAAATACCCAGCAGGAAATCGTCGCCAGAGAATTGCATTTTTATCATCTGCGGCAGATTTCATCTGCGCCTCTATGTCATTTTGGATAAAAAGCGTTTTTTCTCCTGACCAATGAAGGGTAGCTATAGTTGGTTCCAATCTGTAAAAGTGCATGAAGTCGGAAGCAAAGCACTGTCCTATGAGAGCAGTTGTATACTTAACCGTTGTCGGAATCAAACTTCTAAAGTTATCATTCTGCAACATAAATAAAGGCAGAAAGCTAATTTCTCTACCTGCAAATTCTGCTTCTTGCCATCTACCCAAAGGTTGATTTGGATTATCTCCTGTACCTACGAGTCTGACCTCGAACTCGCTTGGAGCATACTTAATAAAAATATTGATAAGTGTTTGAATTCCTCCAATAGTAGTGTTCCAGGGATTGAACTGGTAGAAAATTGTGAGAACTGGTTTACGCATAACACCGACCTTGGATTAAGTTGCATCCAAACTAGAGAGCAGTTTAGCCAAAATTAGAAGAGCTTTAACAAATGAGTTCAGTATTTCTACAAATTAAATATTTTTATCAGTCTTGAATTCCTCCAATAGTAAGATTCACATAGCTATACTTAGTATCTGAGGGTCAATCCAAACTTATGAAGCAACACAATAATTGTATAATCCCTTAGGATTTCCTTGATTTTCTCAAAAACATGCGTATACTTTGCTATCTTTACATATGAACTTAATACACATCAAATCGTAATATTTCTGAGTTTAAATATCCC
>JAQYWN010000138.1 GCA_029379265.1 Rhizonema sp. NSF051 | reverse complement strand
CGGCAATCTAAGGCGCGATCGCTTCAAAGAATCTTCGTCCTTGAATTCTGCTAAAACCCTACATCTTCAAAAAGTCTATTGTTAACTACCGTTTCTTTAACTCTGGAGTCAAGTGTTCTGGAATTCCCTCTAGTTGAATAACACTACACCCCAGTTCATAAGCAAACTCCACTGATTTACCAGACGCGATCGCACTATAAAAGCCCGTAGCAAATTTGATGGCTGCTTGATCCGCGATCACTTTATTCATGCCAATGACGTAGGGAATGTGTTGGGCTAAAGCACTTGCCTGTACCTTTGAGTAACAGGCATTGAGGACAACACATTCAATATCACTAGCAAACAGCTTGAACAAGTTAGCCAACGCAACAGTCGTAACTAACCGCTCGTTTCCATTTTCATCCTCCAATACCAAACCATCATCCCCTGAACCGTGACCACTAAAGTGAACAAATTGCGGTTTGAAATCGAGTAACGCTTGGTAAACATCTTGGACACGAACAGCCCGCCGTTGTTTTATATCAAATAACTCACGTTTTTTGGCTCGTTGTAATCCCGATTCAATCTCGCGTACTTCCTCATCTAACCGTAAAGATGAGGTAGTTTTTGGATTCGCTGCCAGAATCAAGATTGTTTTGATAGTGGAGTTATTATGTTCTACAGTTTGAGCGTAAAAACTGGGACGTTGTAGTGCCGTGCTTACCATATTTTCTAAACTTTGAATTCTGTTATCTTTTTCAGCTATCAATCTTTGTAATTCTTGTTCTGTTAATGCTTTAATTTGATTATAATTTTCAAAATATTCTTGACTGAGTTGAGATTTATCAGTATTTGGATCTGTTTTTGCTCTGATTAAAAATTTATCTTCTCCTCGTACCTCCATCCCTACAATTCGCAGTTCTGCTTCTGGATTATTCTCTGCTAACTGCTTAAATGAAATGGCGATCGCACGAGGGTCAACGCCTTGGTTATGATAAAGGTCAAGAGTATCAAAAATGGGTTTGATAAAATCACCAAACTCCCCATCTTTAAAAACTTCTTTATTGTTATCTGGTTTGCGTAGAGGATCTGGGTTCTCTTTAGTGGGGAGTCTCATATAAACATACTCACACCGTACTCCATCGAATTTAGTATCACTGGTGATGTTCCAGTCCCTAATGTATGCTCCGGTGAGAATAGCGCCTGTAAAGTCTGTACCGTCTAACTGCGCTTGTACTAATTTGGCTCTGGATAAATCCGCATCTTGTAAATTAGCTTCACTCAAGTCAGCACTGATAAAGCTGGCATCTGCTAAGTTAGCTCCTTTAAAGTTGACGCCTCGCAAATCAAGGCGATCAAAATTCTGATCTTTTCCAAATCCAGTCACGAGGACTTCACGCACCTGTGCTTTTTGAAGGTAAGTTGTACCAGGGCGAACGCAATCTAATTTCTTAGTTTTATAGAAGTTTGTACGAGTAAGAGTCGCTCGTCTAAAATCTGTACTTTTGAGGGTGGCACTTTTAAAATTAGTATCGGTTAAATTAGCATTACGGAAGGTTGTTCCTTTAAAGGCTGCGAAAGCAACAGCGATGTTGCGAATCAAGGCGTGTTTTGGATCTCCTTTTAATGCTCGCCAACTTATATATGTGCTAAATAATACAATCGCGACGGCTCCGGCGACGGCTCCGGCGACGGCTCCGGCGACGGCGATGGTGACGGCGATGGTGACGGCGATGGTGACGGCGATGGCGACGGCGATGGCCATGGCGAAGGCTCCGGCGACGGCGACGGCGATGGCGACGGCGACGGCGATGGCGAATGCTCCGGCGACGGCTCCGGCGACGGCGATGGCCATGGTGAATGCTCCGGAGACGGCTCCGGCGATGGCTCCGGCGACGGCGATGGCCATGGCGACGACGAATGCTCCGGATCCGGCAAAGGCGACGGTTCCTAAACCCGCTTGTATTCCTTGACGAATTGTCACGAAACAGAAGATGATTAATATAATTACAACAGCAAAGCCCGCAGTTTGATACGCTATTTCAGAACCTTTGTCTGGTCGAAATAGTAAAGTCGGCACTAACATGCCAGCAAAAGCAGAGAAAAATCCTGATATACCCATCAGCAACCACGAAACTACCACCAAGAGAATAGCCCACCGCCTTTGCAATCCTGCCGTAGCACCACTAAAGTTAGCACCTCTCAGGTTGGCACCGCTAAAATCAGCACTGCGGATATCTGCACCACTAAAATTTGCCCCCTCAAGGTTCATACCTCGAAACGATCGCCCTCTTAGATTTTGCCCCGAGTAATCTTGTGGCATAGCTCACGCATCGGTAAACTGGATTACACGAAGATACAGCTTCGGCACCTTTTTTTCCAGTTTTTTTTAGAAAAGTACAGCCCAAATATGATTGCTAATCGCCTCTGCACCAATCTTAAGTACGACACAAATATTCTGTGGCTTCGGCTAGAAGAAATGTACGCCGGGTGACTTACCTCAAAAATCCCAGTGTTAATTGCAACAGCGATCGCTGTATCATTTGGATTCAAATATTTTTTGTAATGATTCTCTAAAAAACCTTTGACTGCCAGTAATCGCCTCAAAGAAATCCCAAAATTTTTCTTCTGGCAGAATTCCGAGATTCACAAGCTTCTCTATCGCTCGAATACTTTGTTTTGGTGATGTGTCGAAAGCTTGCCATCCTGCTCTTTTTAGATAAGCAATATTATCTTCCAGAGATCTAATTTGAATATATTCCTTTTCTTGATATAGACGCAGCGTCTCGTTTGTATAACGGAAGAGATTTTTAGGGTTTTTGAAAATCTCTTCCGTTGTTGGTTCTTTGAGTTTCAATTTCGCAGATGCAAGAACAAACTCATCACTGCTTTGCTTTATGCAATCCGCTCGCCAGTTCAGCTTTGACTTTTTAAGATCGCGACAAGCTTGTGATTTTGATATCCCTAAACCGTTGGCAATATCCTGCAATGTAAAACCAGCTAGATACTGTGAAACAAGCTTTGTGCGATCGCAATCCCTCTGACATTGATTCCTTCGTCGCTGAGTTGTTGGCATTTTGGAAAGTTGCAGTAAGTTGCACATAATACTGAGTAAATTATATCACTGATTTGCACTTACTAATCACCAAAACAAGCAACTGATAAGGGTTTTGGCATTTAAGCCTGTGTTTTGTTCACAAAATCCCGCCATTTTTCTGTTAGTATTTTGGCGATATCTGTCGCAGTGGCGAGTTTATGAACAAGCAGGAAGCAGCAGAGTTTCTTGGGGTGAGCGTCCGTGCATTAGAACGCTATGTTCAGCAAGGGCGAATTAGTGTGAAGTACGAAAAAGGGAAGACTCGCCCCACCGCAAACTTTGATCCAATTGAGTTAGAGGCTTTTAGGGAACAACTAAACCAACCGACGATTAAGCCTGCTATTGAATATCGCCAAACACCGACCGAACCACAACAACAGACAGATAAACCAGTGGTTTACACTGGCGAGATTGCGGAGTTTGGCGTAATTGACAAGTTGTCTTCAATTATTGAGTCATTGCTGGCAAGGGGGGAGACTCAGCAAACTGTACCGATAGCAGATAAGTTGCTTTTAACACTTCCAGAAGCCCAAGCCTTAACAGGACTTTCCAGAGAATTTCTGCGTGAAGCAATCTCTGAAGGGACACTCAAGGCTGCGGTCATTGGTAGAAGTTGGCGGATTAAGCGATCGGACCTTGAGGAGTTTGTAGCTGGCTTGTTCTAAACGCGCCAATGCTTGTCGTTGTTTGGCGAGTTTCGCCGACGAGGTGCGATCGCCTTTAGTCTGAGATTGACAACGGACGTGCGATCACGTTATTTTGCAATAAAAAAGCTTCACCCGTGAGGTATAATAGTATTTAAAGGGGCGAACGTCGGCTTCACGCCGTGTGTCCGAGTACTAATCCTGCTCAGACCTAGCCCCTTTTAGCTTTTCAAGAGTTAATGGATTGCTATCACGATACCATTCTCCATAAGGTTTGTTGCGCTTATCATCCAAGTCCATAATGAGTCTATATTTCTTGGCAAGGGGCAGAAAAAACTGATTATCGTTGCGTTCATAGCATCGCTGTAAAGCCCACAGGTAATAATCGATGACTTGTAACCCGGCAACCTCAGATGGGTAAGTTGGCTTAATGCTAATCGAGCTATTTGAACCAATTTTCCATTGAGACTCAAAGTTTTTCCTCGCTTGGTTGATGGCTTGTTCTAGTGCTTCTTCGCGTGCTGCCTTACCGCGTCTAGCAATCGCAATCTGGATAACATCTGCTTTATGTAATAGATTTTTGAATACCCGTGTTACGAGATCGTCATAAATTGCATTCTGCTCAAGCTTTCTGCCAAAACTTTTATAGTCTGCTAAAGCTGATTCTGCCATATCAGCTTTACTCCGAATTGCAACTAAAACTTTGACATCGAAAGACTGCATCAGATCAAAAACCTTTTCACGAATGTTGGAATGATCATCCTTGGCGTGAAAGGTAATCGCAGTCTTTTTCGCTTCAGGTTGCATAGAGGGAATGTTCTTGAAGTGAGGATGCGTCATCAAGCTTGAGCGGAGTGCATTCAGTTCCCTGGTAACTTGTTCTGGATTAGAAATTTGAGCAACACCAACCATGAAAAATTTAGATGCTCCAGGTTGACCTACGATGATCCGTCCCTTTTTATCGAAAAATGTAAGATCACCTGCCTCGTCAACAAAGTAGTGACGAAATTTGATTTCTACTGACATGTACTGGAAAATAAAAGTAGATTTGACATATTTTACGTTAATCTGAGATAGGTGATTTTAATCACACGAGCGCTGTGTTTGAGTGTGCTGGGAACTTTCAGCACTATTGATTTATGGTGATGTGTTCCGCCTGCTGTAAGGCACATTTAATAAATCAATCGCCCGCTTTTTCGCCGCTTCCCCACGCCTGTCGTACTTGCTCGTCGTGCTAGGGGACGCATGACCCACCAACTGCGATACAGTGACAATATCGGCTCCCCCATCTAACAAGTCACCAACAAATGTTCGTCTAAAATCATGTGGTGTAAATGGCTCTACACCAGCAAGCGAACCCCTTCTTTGCAATGCTTTGAGTACCCCCTGCTCGCTCATGCGTCTAAAGATAATCTGCTTAGCTTTAGTTAATGGATATAGCAATGGACCTGGTGCATATCCACGGATTGTCAACCAATCTGCCACAGCTAGGACAGAAGCATCTGGCAGATACACAATCCGAGATTTCCTACCCTTAGCCTCTCGTATTGTTAGCGCCCTGGTGCGGGGGTTAAAGTCTTTGAGGTCAAGTGAAGTTACTTCACTTCGCCTTGGACCCACCATTAAAATTGCCAGCAACGCCGCATCTCTTGCACCTACTGCTGTATTATCTTGACTACAAGCATCCCAAAGTGCGGCAATTTCAGGGGCACTGAGAGAACGTCCCTTAAGTAAGCTTTTACCGCGAACTGATTCGATATCGACTGCCATGTCATAGTCAGAAGCTCCCATCAACCCTAACCGTCGTGCTTCTTTCAAAGTCCTCCGCAATGCACACAACATCTTATTAACCATTGCCGCACTGTACTTGGACATCAAAGCTGACCTAATAGCAGCGGTGTGCTGGTATCTGAGCTTTGCCCAATCTAAAGTGCTTGCATCACAACTTCCATTTGTTAGCAGTCGAGCGATCGCATTCAACGCCTCCCGCATTGTCCGCCGAGAACCTTCGCCCAAAGAAGCTAAGTATACCTCTGCCGGGTGCAATGTCAGAGGCATCGGCTCTATTAAAACCAACGATTCCGGGTTGGGGAGTACCGCGAGTGCGTTTCTGTCCACGGGCAAAAAGAGAGGTGATTTAATTTTCATCCTCTACCAAAAGCAGGTACAGACACAACTCCCCCTAGCATATTGCCAAGAAATAAATGCCCAGCCTACTTGGGGAATATTGCGACTACGACGCTTAGATCTAGTTTGACGGCTGGGCATTTATTTTTATGGATCACTCTTAACAAAAAAATGGGTTGCGAGAAGACGAGTTCTCTACACCTAAATCCTGGTTTGCAGGACTTTGCTTGGTTAAAACCCAAACGCTTCACTCTTTTTGAGGGCATCAAGAATACGTGGTTATTTTTCGTCTTGTCGTTGCTGGCAACCGCATCTTTTCGTCAGGCGATCGCCCAACGATGCCATCCTCCAACACTTGGTGCTTTGCCGTTCATAATGGGCACTCAGAATCATCGCCAAACCCACCTAAATCTATAAGAGGGTTGCCAGTGAGATTTGATGTCACAGGCGTCACAGGCGTCACAGGCGTCACAGGCACCAATTTTTCAGCCTGTGACATGCCTGTGACGCATGCTGTGTCTGGATTTGAGCTACTGTCACAGGCGTCACAGGCATCTATGGGGGAGTTTTTATTATTTAAATTTAAATTTTGTTGTTGAGACACTATATCCACAGCCTTAGTAGGTGCGTTGTCTCTATAAGGGGACTTTTCACCCTGTGACGCCTGTGACGCCTGTGACAGTGGAGAATAAGGTTGTGGAGTAAGTGTTTCAGCCGTCACAGGCACGTCACAGGGTAGTGCGGTAGTGCCTGTGACGCCTGTGACACCCGGAACTGCCCAAAAGTCTTTAAATTCATCCAATCCACCATTCATGCACAGACTTTTAGTACACACAAAAGATGTGGATTCGGGATTCCAAGCACTGGTGTTAGTCACTGTTTGAAAAACATTGGCGATCGGCACAACGAAGCACCAATGCGCTGGAACCGCAAAAACTTTACCATTCTCTCTATATTGATGACGTTCCACGCGATTTTGAGGTAGCACATTTTTAAGATGAGAAATAAATTTTGTGCTTGACATTGGTTGGAAACCTTGAGCCTTGCAAAAGGATATGTACCAGTCATGAAGTCTATGATTTTCAATTGTTGCCTTAACATCTGAACTTGGACGAAGAGTCATGTCAACAAAAGCTTTTACGGAATCAGAGTATATTTGTTGTTCTCGTTTTAGATTTGCTATTGTTTTGTTTTGCTCAGATTTCATAATCAAGCTATTCCGATCTTGCCTAGTCATCGACAACGCCCAACTAATGACTTCTCCACGAACTTGCTGTAATTTTCTACCCAAATCTGGATCAACTTCATTTCTTCTTAGCTTTGTAGGTAGCGGAATAGCTCTTCTGTCCCATCCATCGCCAGAATTTTCGATGCTTAGATGATTTACTGAGGCAAGTATAAATCTACACCCCCATTTTTTTTCGTAACCATTGCTGCTAAAAAGCGCTCTCCCTGACAGCGAACCGTTGTCAACTAACTCATAAAAAGCTTTCAATCCTGACTGATGACCTCCTACATCTGGGAAGCTAACAAGCTTTGTCCCTGTTAATTGCTGATGTCTTCCTTCGGGCGAGCCTATTTCATTAAAACTATTCAACGATCGCACGTGCTGTTCTCCGAACATTGAACCCCAAAAGCGTAATAGTGTGCCTTTTCCGGTGCCACTATCGCCAATTACATGGACAAAATACCCAAAAGGTGCTGTAGGATCGAGAATCATTGATGTTAAGGCTCGGATTAGAGGCAAAAGTTCTTCGCCGTAAGCATCGCAAATGAAATTCCTAAAGACTTCAGGACATTCCGCGCCTTCAACGTAATCTACAGGAATTGCAGTTGTGAGTAAGTTGTTCGGATCGTGATCCTGAATTTGTCCAGTCCGCAGATCAACAGTTACGTTATTAAACGCTAATAGATGTTCGTTGTATGTGTTGTTTGTTTGCGTTAACGCAGAGCGAGCGTATTTGAATGAATTTCTTTTGTTAGCCTCTGTAGCATGTTTGTGAATTTTATCATAGCCACCATCACCATCGGATGATAGAATATAAAGCTTACGCAATCTTTGTGCTATTTCTCGCTCAATGATAGGATCGGGCTTGTGTTTCCAATAACCCAATCCTGTATATTCAAAATAGGCATCATTTATTACTGTGTAATTTCCTTTTCCATCTTCAAATAATCCGCGAAGTATAGTTTCCTCCGTAGTCGTAGTGACTAAGTTATCGTCTTGAGAATTGTTCTGCTTTTGTTTGCGATTACTGTCTTTTATTTCTTGCTTCATTGACTCGGGACAATTCGTTTCAAAAAACTTTTTATTAACTTTTTGTATCTTCTTCCAACAAGAAATATCTTTTTCTGCTTTATCTGCCAAATTATAGATTGCCGGACTGCAATTAGATTTAATGCCTTTAAGGATGCGATCAACACGTTCAGCCTCAACCCTAACCGCGATTCCAGCTTGATGAGCTAAATCCGAAACAGAATCAGAATAAGGTAATCCATTACTGTTTAACCAATTTGACCAACCACACCATTCGTTAATTGCTGTAGTAAGTGCATCAGAGCGATCATTAGAAAATGAACCTTTCAAAATATCTTTGGACTTTTGATGACCTAATTGCTCAAGGCGTAAAGATCCGCTAATTGTTTGTTTGGTACTGGGGAGATTACTTTGTAGGGGTTTGGTGTCAGAAGATTGAGGAAGTTCGGCAGTCTTTTTATGTGGAAAAATACCGATTGACTCCAAGGATTCTACCTCAACGAATTCATCAGGCAGGTTTAAGTTTTTGTAAGGATTTCCACTAACGCCAATTGTTGGCGATAAAACCGTGAATCTTCCGTAGCCTAAAGCTTCCCCAATTTGTTTACCATTTGGCTCAATGCAAAAATTAGTAAAACTTGACTTATTTTTGACCTTAACTCCGCACCGATAGCCACCGCTATGCGTAATTTCAAGAAAAGTAACTTTTAGTTGGGGATATTTTTCGAGCCAAGCATAAAAAGCTTCTTTGCATTTCTCATGCGAGTAATCAAAATTCTTGGTGTCCCAATCGATCCATTTTATAAAATCAGTTCCTAGTGAGCCTATTCCATTCGCTTTATTCGCAAACCATCGTTTTATTTCTTTATCTGTTGGTTGCTTTTTAAAATAATTTGAGTGAGCAATTATCTGGGGGACACCATTCTTATCTAGATACGATGGGTTTTTACCAGTAAACATAGGGAGAGGGGTTTCATCATCTTTATCGTATTTAATAGACCCATCTGTGTTCCTGGCAGGGTACTTAATAGCGCCTTGTTGTGGCGCTACAGGCAGTACGGATAATCCGTGATCTCGGAGCCATTTCCCCATTATCTGGAGAGGAGTTTTATTTGTTTCCGTTGCTACCTCTACTGCGAGCGCTCCTCCATTTTTTGGCTGATTATCCGCTAGATCGCTTACTGTAACTGCGTTTTGTGGTATAATAGTACTCATCGGTACCCTCCTCAAATGAATAAATAAATATGCATCGCAAGTATTAGGATTTCCGCTAGCGATCGCAGTTATGCAAGAAATCAAGATGGTTGAAGCGCTGCAAACAGCAAAAAACAAAGCAATCTTCGGTATTGTGGAGCAAAAGCGCTCTGAACTTAATCAAGCATTGCACTTACAATCTCAAGCTGATCAAAATGCTTTTATCACTGCGCTGCATTCAATCGCTGGTGTCTGTCCAAAGAAAAAAATCGATGGTACTTCTCAAGCAATGACCAAAGAGGCAGAAGCAACAAACTTGCAATTGGCAGAAATTCTTGAGTTGATGGGAAAATGAACATGAAACGGACATTTCAGACGGCAATTATATCTGTTACAGGAACAGCAGCAGCGATCGCGATTGGTATTTTCTCAGCGCAGTACTTCGGACCAAAGCCTGGGACAATTATTGGCGGTGGCTTGTTTGGAACAGGTGCGGCAATGGGCATTCGCCAAGTGCTAACTCACAAAGCACAAAGCAAGGAGCAAGCTGAATGATTTACGATTCAACGTTGCTTCAGCGTGGGAAGCCCTACACCTACCACAATAAAACGCTGATTTATTCTCACGCATCAACATTATGCCGAGGTGCTAAAAGTTTTACATTTCGCACCGAACGCGGTGCCTGGAAACACTTATCTCGTAATCAGCTACGCGAAGTAAGCCCAGTTGAAGTATTGAGAGAAGGCTTTTTGGAATGAGGAGGAGTGATCGCAGTGATTGGACCCAGTGCGATCACCTTTGGGCGCATTTACAAACACGGTAGTAAATACATTTCAAGGATATCAAGAAAAATGGCACGCAATTTAGGCTATTACGTTAACTACACTCCAAAAGACGGCGGTTTATTTGGGGAAATGGAGTCATATTTTGGCAGTACTTTTCAAAATATGACACCCACAGAAAAATGCTGGCTTATTTACAAAATGGGCTACCAGCTTTGGTTTCACGATGCGGATGCGGACGGGGTGAGTGAAGCTGTAGAGGAAGCAGAGCAACGAATTGAAGAAGAGTTGTCGGTGGGCGATCGCTTGGGATTACTTCAAGCAATCCTTGACCAACTCAAAGAAACCTTAAAGCACCAATTGTAAACACAACATTGCCCGGTAGTTGAACCGGGCACTCATCAATATGTACCAGACACAAATAACATTGGGGCTTTTGGGAGGAGCAATCATTGCCATACCTCTGCTTACCCAAGTCCCTGGACAATTCAACACTTATACTGCTCAAGCCAGATTGAAGGCACAGTCGGAGATTGATCGTTCTCGAATCAATATTGACGAACAGACGGAGCGCGATCGCATTGTTGCACGAGGTAAAACAGCCGATACTTTGCAGAAGACTGGAGTTTTACCCAGTGCAACCAAACTTAAAATCCGACGATATTTAGACAACTCAAAACGTGACCCCAAACCCGACACAACGGGATGGGGTGACTCAACCGTGTATGTCTACGACGCAGCAGGTAAATGCATTGGACGGATCGAAAACAGGCAATGGTACTGGAAGCATCATTACACAGATGCTTGCGAACTTAATTAAATTGGAGGTTCCTTAATGTCAGCTTTTAGAAATTCAGCAAACAGCAACAATGGAACCAATGGGGACAAGACTGAGAAACAGAAAAAGCCGCGTTCATTGGGGCAAGTCCTTGACTTTATTGCAAAGTGGTTGGTGTTCCTCGTTGGCTTACCGTTCCGTTTTGCAGCTGCAATCGTTGCTCAGTTTGTTGCACACGGAGGAGCGGGTAGGGCAGTGGTAGGAGGAGTAATGTTCCTTCTGGGTTGTGCAATATCGACTGATAGTATCTGGCAGACGTTGTTTGCTCAAACTGCACTGTTTCCTTGGTTTGAGCGTACTTGGATCGGTTGGTGGGGCTGGGTTTTTGTTGTATTAAACCCATTCTTTTACTTGGCTTTTCTGATTGCAGTAGGCATCCAAGTTGTCGAAGCTTACAGCTTACATGGCAAGTCGCCCGACACTGCCCGACGCGATTTAGACGATGTGCAGCAATATGACTTAGAAGCCAAGCCAAGTGGCAAGATTGACTTGTCAGACGCGCTCTGGAAGGACTACAAAAAGTCTGGGATGAGGGCACATAGCACAGCCGGGTTTGTAGCGATCGCACTGTGGAGCTTCGACATTATTACCACATTTGCAGCACGTAACCCATTGCAATACCACGACCCGATGACTATTGTTCTTTGCACATTATTTAACGTCGCGACAATGCTGGCGGGTGAAATGGGCTTTGCAATATGGCGATTAACTAAAGATTAAAAGTCAATGCCTCCTATTTAAAGGAGGCATTAAAAATTACACATATTACGGAGATTTTATTATATGGATTTTCTAAATTACCAACCAGAGCCAGAACCACAAAAGTCAGACACAATCCCACAACTGGTGACAAAGGAAACGGCAGGGATGCGCGATCGCTATCCTAAAATCGAACATTTAGAAGCAGGCAATATTGGGTCGTGGATGCAAGAGCGAAGAGATCAGCTGTGGGAATCAGCACGTTGTATAGAAACTGAGGCAGATGCGGCTAAAGTAATTACCCTTGCTGTTGCCGCAACAGGACTTGTTCTAAACGCAGTCAATCCTTTTGCTCTTGCTGGTGGCGCGGTAGCTGGTGCAGCATACATTTGGACGTTGGTTAAAGACTATCACCAAACAAAAAACTTTGCTCCTCTGCCTTTGGTGCGGGGCAACTTTTTTGAGTTCCTTTCAGCAATGGGCGACAGCGATGCACGGGAAAGTTACAGCATTGACCATGAATTAGAGACACTGAAATTTTTAGAGGCACGCGATCGCATGGAGTATGCCTTGCTTCACGATAAGTTTGAAGTTGTGGCTCAATACCTTACGCAAGTTGAGCCAGGTAAACGCTTCCACGCCTACCGCTGGATTCAGCAAGTATTTACTCGTTACAAAGCAATGCCATCTGCTGAGGCAATGCACGACCACCTTAAAGACATCGAATTAGATACTCGTATCAACGTGAGGCAAGTTACAGCTATTCAGCAAGAGCGACCGAAGTTCGTTGATATCCCAAAACCTAAAACCATTGGTAGTGACGCTATTTTTGGCAGACAGCTAGAGCAAAAGAAGATAGGCGAAGACACTAAATTGAAAGCCTTTAGTACAACAGCAAATAAAGTTCCAGATGCGGACATTCAAGTATATGTACCTCCAACATCTCAAGACTTTGACTTAGTTGAGCGCATGGGAAGGGATGCTACAAGTCACCTCATTGTTGGTGTTCCTGGGGCAGGCAAAGGAATTTTGATTAGTAACGCGATCGCTTCCGTAAAGCAACACCATCCAGAGATTACAACCTTCTATATTGATCCAAAAAATGACCCTAAAGAAACTGGATATTTCTCTAATGGAGTTGATTTTATTAGACGCGCTGACTCACGTGTAATGTCTCCTTCTGCATGTATCGAATGGGTAAACTCAGATCTTGCACCTACGGTATAAACCAGGAGTAGGCGAATAAAGAGTACAAAA
>JAQYWN010000137.1:4167-12886 GCA_029379265.1 Rhizonema sp. NSF051 | reverse complement strand
TACCAAAACATAGTAAAAGTTTGTTCAACAAAATTAAGAAAACCCAAATCTACACAAACAAGCAGTCAGCTATCAGCTTTGTATTGTTTGATAACTGCTAGTTATTAATAGGTGTAAATACTACCTAACTTCAGTAAAAGTATTTAATAAAATTTTAGAGGAGCAGGGGAAGAACAACCTTGACTCCTTATTGCCAAAGTGCAACTTGCTGCCTGAGTTCCAACATATCTAGAGAATCGTTGGCAAATGCTTTACACAGAAGTGATTGAGGAATAAACTCATCATACTTTTGTGTTGCCAGAGGTTCCGAACTACTGACTAAATTTTCTGCTGAAATTCTTTGTCCGCATAAAGAAACAATTTCCGGATAAATCTGGGGCATTTTTGCCTTTGCCAATTTAATTGTCAAAAAATAAGGATTGACACCACCAATGCTTTGAATTTCCAACGATTCCCGACAAAAGTGATTCATCAATCTTTCCAAAGTGCGGTAGGCAACTGTACCCATCCAAGGAAAAATACAACACTTATCTTTTTCGATTGTCAAAATATTTTGTTTATCTAATCCAACCTCGCGTGTGAAGTGACGGACTGTCTGTAACCGTTTTAAAGCATTATTTTGCAAATACTCATACTCTACATCCTCAAATAGCACCTGGCGCATCCTTTGTAAAACTTTTGTATGGATAGTGCCACTGCCACCACGCCAATAGATACTTGCTTTCCCTTCTACTTGCTTCACAAAAACAATCTTTTTTTTGAAGTTAATTTCTAAAACTTCCCAAGACGAACCCGCCAAAGCAAATAGGTTTCCCAATCTCGGTGGCATGGCAATACTACCAATTTCTGTTGTTCCTTGCTTAACAATATATTCTTGGTTGTCAGGAAAAACAGCATAGAACTGGAATTTTTGTACCACCTTTTCTCCGACTAAGCCAAGAATTAAGTTACCTTTTTCAGTTTGATGAATATGATCTATATCAATTAAGTAACGTAACAGTAGCTTCAAATCTTCTTGAGAAATAGCAGCAAAAATTGGTAAACTTAAAACTTGTTTAGCAAGAGCAGCAGGTGAAAGTTCCTCCATTGCAATTAAAATGCTCATTGTTTGCTGATATAGCAAAGTCAAAGGATATTTAAGAGGCTTTATCGGTTCAATCCAACGTTCCTCCAAATAAAGTTGGATAATGGCGATACACTGCAAAAGCTGCCAAGGAATTTGTTCTGAAATTGGTGCCTCTGACAATGGTTCGTCTTCAGCACAGACAAACCGCATATCAGCCGCCTCACCTCTTCTTCCAGTACGTCCCAATCGCTGTAAAAAACTAGCTACAGACAAGGGAGATTCTAACTGAATAACCCGCTCTAAATGACCTATATCAATACCTAATTCCAACGTAAGTGTAGCCGCAGTAACAGCCGGATTATCAGGTTCGCGCATTGCTATTTCCGCAGCTTGCCGCAAAGAAGCAGATATACTACCATGATGTACGTGATAGATATCTGGCTGTCCATTATCTACAGCAATGCGGCGCAAAGAGGCAATTACAGATTCAGTTTGAGATTTATTATTCGCAAAGATTAAACACTTGCGAGCTTTGCTGAGATTAAAAATATATTGAGCGTAAGCTGTTACCTCTGATTCATCAACATCTACTCCCCTTTGAGCAGTTTTGGCTATCTTCTTTTCTGTACTCTGTGCTTCCTCTGCCTCTGAAAGTTCTGATTGGGGGAAACCTGCGCTTAGACTTTTTGTTCTGCCTCTACTATTCAGAGATAGAACAAAAAAATGTTCTACAGCCAGTTTAATTTGACGTTTCTCTACCTCAATTTTCGGCGTAATTACCAATTGTTCAGTTCCAGAACGTAACCACTCCTCAGCCATTGAATAATCACCGAGAGTTGCTGACAAACCAATTCTTCGAGGTTGTACTTGTGTCAAATTTACCAATCGTGCCAATTGACAAAGAATTTGACAACCTCGTTCTGAACCCATAAAAACGTGAATTTCATCGATAACAACAAACCGTAAATCCCCAAATAAGCGTACTAAGTCATGTTTTTTATTGATTAACAAGCTTTCTAAAGATTCCGGCGTAATTTGCAGAATACCTCGAGGATTTTTGAGAAGTTTATTTTTCTGACTTTGAGAAACATCACCGTGCCAATGCCAAACAGGGATATCTACTTCTTTCAGCAAACCATTGAGACGTTCAAATTGATCGTTAATTAAAGCTTTAATAGGACCAATATACAACACTCCTATCGAGGTAGCAGGGTTTTCATATAACAAAGTTAAAATTGGCAAAAATGCTGCTTCTGTTTTCCCCGAAGCTGTGCCTGCTGTAATCAGCAAGTGAGCATTAGTATTAAAAATAACTTTACAAGCCTCAATTTGGACTGGACGTAATTCAGTCCAGTTATGATTGTAGATATATTCTTGGATAAAAGAGGCGAGCCTGGAAAAAGTAGTATCGCTCATCATTTATAAAGAAGGGTCAGTAAGTTGGCGTGAATAAACATAACTTTACATTGAGGCAAAGTCTTCTAAACAGAATATTCACCGAAACAGTGCGCTCGTGCGCTCGTAAAAAGTAAAATTAATTGCACGATCGCACTCCTGGAGTAAAGTCTGCTCACCAGAGTACTCTCCTGCGTCACCTATGTGTTCCGAAGAATGCGCCCCTCTTACAGTTGTCATTCGGCTTATCAGCCTGTCAACATTTGTTTATATATTTAGGTTTTATCAACTCACAATTATGTCAAATCGTCAAATTTCCTGGAAATCTTAATTATAAATTAAGCATTGGCTCGATTGCTGATGTCCCATCTTGTAAATACGGTGATCGCTTGGACGCTGACATGACAGAAATCTATTGAGGAAAATGCCAAGAATATACTGTTGTCCCCATGTCCGTTGTGTATTCGCCTTGTTGTTTGGACGGAATTTTCACCCCAATTAGTGTGAGAATTACTCCTTTTCTTCCTTATATACGTTTGTCAGAATAGAGCTGTAGTCTAGGGTAATTCTCGCGAGAAGCGTAGTTGATTACCTTGATATTTAGGACAGGGCTCGTTACAGGAAGGTGGTAGTATGGACAGCAACAACTGGATGCAACAACTATTAATGGTTGGTATTGGTACAACCTCGTTGGTAGCCGACAAATTGCGGGAAGTCAGTGATGAAATGGTTAAGGATGGCAAGCTGAACCCCGAACAAGCCAAGGCAGTGATGGATGACTTTGTACAACAGTTAAAGTCCGATCAGGGAACTTGGGAAACCCAAATGCAAAAACAACTGCGAAATGTCTTGCAGGAATTGGGCGTTCCCCGTCAGTCAGAAATGGATGAACTGCGAGGTAGAATTGACAGATTGGAGCGCCAGCTACGCGATTTAGAAAATAAGCTTTGGCGTTAGGGTTGAGAATAGTACTCAAGATACAATCTACCCAAATTTATATAGATGAGAGCGCGGATGAACGGAAGTTCAATGAAAAAGCCATGTTAAATGTCTGACTGGTACTTTCAAGACTATTCAGATAGGGTAATTACCGTTTATCCGTATTAAATAAGCATAAAATGTGCAGTTTTTATTGAACAGTGCTCTTTGTGATTTAAACTTAGTTTTGTCCAAGTGGTGATCCCAAATTCCTCAATTATTTAAGTAGGGAGGATTGATTGTGAAATCGATTTTACTCAGTGCGGGCTTCATGCTGGTTTGTGTTCTCGTCATAGTGCTGGCGCAGGTTGGCAGTAGTCCAAAAGACACCGCTATTGCATCTCCCTTGACAGATCCACCCGCGATCGCCTCTTTAACTGACAACAATACTCTAATTGCGAGCAAAACTATGTCTGATGCCAATACTGTTACTACGCCCTCAGGGCTAAAGTACGTTGAAATTAAGGAAGGGACTGGGGCGACTCCTAAACCTGGACAAACGGTTGTCGTTCACTATACCGGAACTTTAGAAAATGGAACTAAGTTCGATAGTTCACGCGATCGCAACGATCCTTTAAAATTCAAAATTGGTGTTGGACAAGTCATCAAAGGGTGGGACGAAGGACTCAGTACCATGAAAGTTGGTGGTCGTCGGAATTTAATCATCCCCCCAGAGTTAGGTTATGGCTCTCGTGGTGCTGGTGGTGTGATTCCACCCAATGCCACACTACTTTTTGATGTGGAATTGCTGAAAATCCAGTAATGGCTAATAATTATACCACTTCTGTATAAAGATATGCCTGATCACAACCTGAACTCTAGTCCCCATGAGCGCAAAGGGGACAGCTTTAGCCGATAGGTTATATTGCTGGTTGAGGAAGAAACGATGTTAGTAGTTAGCGGTTAATAGTTCTTTTAACCACTAACTAATAACAACCAACAATTAACAAAGATTAATAATTACTCGGTCTAGCTAAATTTTTAAATTTTGTCAACTGAGGATCGAACAAAAGTTTAACAGTACCTGTTGGACCATTACGATGTTTGGATACAATGACCTCGGCAACTCCTCGATCAGGAGTGTCGGTATTGTAGTAATCATCCCTGTATAACATGATAACTAAATCCGCATCTTGCTCGATCGAACCCGATTCTCTCAAATCTGATAACATGGGACGCTTGTTTGTGCGTGATTCCACTCCTCGACTTAACTGAGATAGGGCGATGACAGGAACACGTAATTCCCGAGCTAAACCTTTAAGATTACGGGTAATTCTTGATAATTCTTGTACCCGATTATCACCCCCTCCTTCCATTAACTGCAAGTAGTCGATGACAATGAGTCCCAACTCTGTCCCCGCTTCTGCTTGCAAACGCCTCGCTTGAGAACGCATTTCCGTAACTGTAATATTTGGCGTATCGTCAATAAATATTGGCATTTCCGAGAGCATACCAATAGCACGACTTAAAGGTTCCCACTGAGTTTGACTGATACGCCCAGTCCGCAAATAACCAGTTTCAATCCCCGCTTCACTTGCTAGAAGCCGCTGCACTAATTGCTCTTTTGACATTTCCAAGCTGAAAACAGCAATTGGTAATTTATATAAAGCGGCAATATTGTGAGCTAGGTTCAGGCAAAAGGCCGTCTTCCCCATTGACGGGCGACCGGCGACAATAATCAAATCAGAACGCTGAAAACCACTAGTCATCGCATCCAAATCGTAAAAGCCGCAGGGAATACCCGGTAAAGCAATTCCTTGGTGACGAGTCTCAATATCTTGGAAAGTATTAATCAGGGTGTCAGAGATGTGAACTAACCCTGCTTGAGGTCGCGACTGAGTGATACTAAAAACTTTTTGTTCTGCGTGATCGAGAACAATTGGCAACTCAGTTTCTGTCTCGAAGCCCAGTTGCACGATTTCATTTCCAGCTTTTACTAACTGACGCCGCAGGTATTTGTCCATCACCAGTGTGGCTAAAGCGTCAATGTTGACAGCTGACACCGTGCGATCTACGAGAGAGGCTAATTTATTTCTCCCACCAATGCGGGTAAGTAGATCGTGATCCGTCAGCCAACTGGTAAGGGAAAGTAAATCCGTGGGTTTACCTTGACTGTGAAGGCGAAGTGCGGCTTGATAGATTTCTTTGTGAGCGCTAATATAAAAAGCCTCTGGAGCTAGGCGATCGCTGACCCGGCTGAGGGCTTCCGGATCTAGTAGAATACCCCCCAATATCGCTTCCTCAGCCTCAATGTTTTGGGGAGGTAGGCGATCGCTGCCCGATCCTTGAAAATTTAGTTCTTCAGACATATTTAAATAGGGAGTTGGGAAAGGGGACGCAATTTCCCCTATCTCCCCATTCTTACTCATCTGTCTCTACTCCCATATAGGCAGGTTTGACACAAAATCGCACGTACTCAAATGTTATCTAGATTAAACCTGCCCCTACTCCCTAAACCTTTAGTTAGGTACAACTTGAATGCTGACTTTAGCTGTTACGTCTGAGTAAAGCTTTACCTCAGCTTCATAAGTACCGATCTTGCTAATATCGGGTAAGGTAATGCCGCGCCGATCTACATCCAGTTGTGTGGCTTGTTTGATCGCATCTGCGACTTCTTGGGTAGTCACAGTACCGAAAATAGCATCATTTTCCCCAACCTGCTTGGCAATGGAAAGACTACCAACTTTTTCCAAAGCTGCTTTTTGCTCTTGAGCTTGTTGCTTCAGTTCCAATTGCCGTTGACGTTCTATTTCACGGCGGCGTTCAACTTGCTTGAGAATACCGGTCGTGGCTGGAGTTGCCAAACTCTTAGGAAGCAGATAATTGCGAGCATAGCCAGGAGCGACTTCTACCAAGTCACCGGATTTCCCCAGCTTAATGACATCTTGATTTAAAACTAACTGCACGCGTTTCGCCATTGTTGTCTACTTTCTGTTGTTTACTGTAAAATATCAGTATCTTGGCTTTGGGCAAACTTGAGGAATTAAAAGCTTTGCTTAAACCGATAAAGCTTACACATCCTAGCGAAATGCAAGGTGCGATCGCAAGCTCCACCTACTGTTAGGTTGCCACAAAGCCTATTTTATATAGTAAGAAAAATTAATTTCTATTCTAGCTACAGAATTACTTCTTCTGAGGACAAATGTATGGGCATTGTTTTTCCCTACTCCTAGTCTAGCATAATTGTCACAAAACAATTCAGCAGTTATACGAATCTGGTTCAGTTTCTTGGGCAACTAAAGCTATACCCTGTTGAGACAAAGTTGGCAACGGCTCTACATTATTCTGTGTTTGGAGTTAGCCAAACTATTACTATATTTATACTTGTTTAAAGTAGCACTAAGCAGATGCTGACAATTGACAAGATTCGGGTTGGAGTTGCAGGCCTCTCTATTGGCACTCTGCGGCGTGGCAACCCTTCCATAGACCGCATGATGGCACAGCAAGCTGCGCTCTCCCAAACAACAATGCAGGAAACACGTGAAAATGAGTCTTTTCCCACCGCTCCTACTTTTAATGGAGTCAGTGACAAATTAGATATGCCCTACGCTCCCGAACTAAACCCTGCCTGTTTCACAGTAGAGATGTGGGTTATGCTTGGGGGTGGCACGGGCTATCAATCGATTATAGCTTCGGTCGGAGGTTCTCCCTTAGAAGGACGCAAGGGCTACCTTTTTTGCGTCACGCCTTCACGACAATGGCAGTTCTGGTTGGGAAATGGAGAGCAACGGGCATTCTGGCGAGTACTGACTGGACCGAAAGTAACACCAGGTGTGTGGACACATCTGGCCGGAACCTATGATCAACATTCTCAGACAATGACATTTTATGTTGATGGGCAGGAAGTCGCACGAGAAATTGACGTGCAATACCATCCCAATGATCGCAATCCCATGCGTGTTGGCGCAGGTGCCACAGAGCAGTTGGGGGCAAGCCCTTGCTTCTTTTGTGGCAAGATTGCTGAGGTTCATGTTTGGGACAAAGTATTAAGTACAAGGGAAATTCAAGCACTTTCAGCCCAGCAGTCAATTGAAATTCAAGCAGAACCAATTACTGATTACGCCCCAGATGAATCGGCTTCTGCTTCTATGGGGCAAATCCACAGCACTGTCAAAGAGCCATCGCCTGCAAGCAAGCAGGTTACTGGAACACAGGAGCAAAAGGGTAATGCCCAAGACAGACAAAGCATGAACCTCGTCTCAGTACAAGAACACAAGAGTACAATAACCTCTGACTCAAAGCCAAGTATTGAAAAACCTCTGGCAAGCCCAATTGTCGAAAAACCTCTCACTCCAAAGCAACCTACCGAAGCTACTTCTATGTCTGACCCCCCATCCATTCTCTGGCAAATTGGGAAACCTGGTCAAGCTGGAATACCAGTTCCGACTGGCATTTGGAAGCAGGTATATAACTATACAGTAGTAACTGACCCGGACCCGGTTAATCGTCCGCTCATTCCCTCTTGCCTGGTTCCTCCCAGTGCCAGCAAAATTCCCAACTCAACCAGCCAGCTTAACATTTACTTTGTCCTGGCAGAAGATTATACTGAAGGTCAATTAATTCTTTGTTACGATCGCTACGGCTCTGGGGAAGACAATATATTTTTAGACGGGCAACTGATTGCTAAGACACCAGGTGCAGATAAGGTCAAGCTTAAGCAAACTCAAATCCCATTGGGAGTCGTCTATACTGGACCTCACACACTTTCAATTACAGTATCAAACAGTGCGGATAGCGCACACGTAATCGACTACCTGCAACTCCAAACCACTAAACCTATGCTTAATAACCTCACGTCCCAACTTTTGCCCTCTGGCAATCAGCACCCTTCTAGAGGCAATCAACAAGCTGCCCAAAATCAACATCAAGGCGGCGGTTTAGGTGGTGGGCTGTTAGGCGGATTACTACAGCCAGTAACAGGTGTTGTGAATCAAGCCACCGATGTTGTAGGTCAAGCCGCAGGTGCTGCCGGACTACCGGGTGAACTCCTCGGACAAGCCACTGGACTGGTGGGTGGCTTAGCAGGTCAAGCCGCAGGTGCTGCCGGACTACCGGGTGAACTCCTCGGACAAGCTACTGGACTGGTGGGTGGCTTAGCAGGTCAAGTCGCAGGTGCTGCCGGACTACCGGGTGAACTCCTCGGACAAGCTACTGGACTGCTGAGTGGCTTAGCAGGTCAAGCCGCAGGTGCTGCCGGACTACCGGGTGAACTCCTTGGACAAGCTACTGGACTGGTGGGTGGCTTAGCAGGTCAAGCCGCAGGTGCTGCCGGACTACCGG
>JAQYWN010000137.1:0-4157 GCA_029379265.1 Rhizonema sp. NSF051 | reverse complement strand
ACTGGACTGGTGGGTGGCTTAGCAGGTCAAGCCGCAGGTGCTGCCGGACTACCGGGTGAACTCCTCGGACAAGCTACTGGACTGGTGGGTGGCTTAGCAGGTCAAGCCGCAGGTGCTGCCGGACTACCGGGTGAACTCCTTGGACAAGCTACTGGACTGGTGGGTGGCTTAGCAGGTGCAGGAGGAAATGCCGCATTAGTCAATGCATTATTAGGTCAGGTAACAGGATTGGCGGGCGGATTATTACCAGGGCAATCTGCCGCCAATCCGCAAGCTACAACTGCCCTATCCATCGAAGTTATTGCCCAACTGGCTGGACTAATCAATCAGTTGAGTGTGTTAATCGCTCAACTTAGTCAAATGCTCAATCAATTTGGAGTAGTCAATCAATCTGCTGGCTTCCCCGTATTATCACCTCAACACTTAGCTCAGCAGCAATACTTAGCTCAGCAGCAACAGCTAGCTCAACAGCAATACTTGGCTCAGCAGCAACACTTAGCTCAGCAGCAACACTTAGCTCAGCAGCAACAACTAGCTCAACTACAAGCAGCAGGAAGGCTTCCGCTTGGAATACAACAATCACAACAGCAAGGAGGTGGTTTATCACCTCAACAGTTAGCTCAACTGCAAGCTTCCCAAGTGGCAGGAGGTGGTTTATCACCTCAACAGTTAGCTCAACTACAAGCTTTCCAAGTGGCAGGAGGTGGTTTATCCCCTCAACAATTAGCTCAACTACAGGCTTCTCAAGCTGGAGGAGGTGGTTTATCACCTCAACAGTTAGCTCAACTATACAGGCAACAGCAGGGAGCTAGACAAATTATGTAGGGGTAGGAGTGGCAAGCGGTGAGCAGGTTATTTCGAGATTTTGAACAAATACGCGGACTGGCAAAAAGTTTGGAGAAAAAGGCTCAACGACAAATACCAAGCGGAGTTGCCAGTAATCATTATTACATTAATTCTCAGCAGAGTAATTTTCCTAAATCAGAAGAACCGTCAGTTAAAGCTATGGGTCGTCTTAGAGCTGCTGGGCATAAACCTCAATCACCAGCTAATAATCACACTCCTTACTCAGAGCCTGCCACACAACTGTCACTAAAAGCAGTTGGGGGTTTAACAGAAGTGCTTGCAGAATTGCACGACCTGATCGCTATACCACTCAAGCGACCAGATTTATTAGAAAAACTGGGATTAGAGCCAACGCGGGGAGTTTTGCTAATCGGACCGCCTGGAACTGGTAAAACCTTGACCGCTCGTGCCTTGGCAGAAGAATTAGGTGTGAATTACATTGCGATCGCAGGTCCTGAGGTTGTGGGTAAATACTATGGTGAAGCAGAGGCACGTCTACGGCAAATTTTTCAGAAAGCGAAAGACTCAGCTCCATGTCTAATTTTTATTGACGAGATTGACAGTCTCGCACCAGATCGTGCCAGCGTGGAAGGTGAAGTAGAGAAGCGCGTCGTTGCTCAACTTTTGAGCCTCATGGATGGGTTTGCCCCACTACATGGAGTGATGGTTCTAGCCGCAACGAACTGTCCCGCTCGCGTAGATCCGGCGCTACGTCGTCCCGGTCGATTTGACCGCGAAGTGTATTTCCGCGTTCCTGATCGCAATGGTCGGTGGGAAATTCTTCAAATTCAGACTAGCTCTATGCCAATAGATGTATCTGTCGATCTAAGTGCGATCGCTGATCTGGCGAGCGGATTTGTTGGTGCTGATTTGCGGGCGCTGTGTCAGAAGGCTGCGTATAACGCCTTGCACCGCTCAACTTTTTCTCTGGACTCACCAATCCCGGACAATCTTAGCATCACTCAGCAAGATTTTTTACAAGCTTTCAAGGATATCAAGCCCTCTGTTCTGCGTCCAGTGGCGATTGAAACTCCCTCGGTTACTTGGGAGCAAATTGGTGGACTAGAAACCATTAAATATATCTTGCAAGAATCTGTAGAGGGTGCATTGCTTTATCCCGAACTCTACCGCCAGATGAAAGCTGTATCTCCACGTGGTATTCTACTATGGGGACCACCGGGAACTGGCAAAACTCTGTTGGCAAAAGCTGTTGCAGCTCAAGCAAGAGCAAACTTTATTGCTGTTAATGGCGCAGAATTACTGAGTCGTTGGGTAGGTGCATCCGAGCAAGCTGTGCGAGATTTGTTTACCAGAGCAAGGCAAGCAGCACCCTGTGTGATCTTTATTGATGAAATTGATACCCTTGTCCCAGTTAGAGGCGGTTATGAAGGTGATGGTACGAGCGCTCGTGTCGTTGGTCAACTTCTAACGGAAATTGATGGTATCCAATCGTGTGACAATGTTCTAATTATCGCCGCGACTAATCGACCAGATATCATTGACCCAGCACTTTTAAGAGCTGGTCGCTTGGATTTGCAACTTAAGGTAGACTTACCCGATATTACCAGTCGTCTGGAAATTTTGCTCGTTCACAATCGCGATCGCCCCCTGGCAGAAGATGTCAACTTGGTAGCTTGGGCTGTGCGTACAGAAGGTTGGAACGGTGCCGAACTTGCACTCCTTAGCAATCAAGCTACTCTACAGGCTATTCGACGTTATCGTGTCCAAGGACTTACCAACCCTATTAGTCCTAGCATTGTCGCTGTTGATTTTGAAACGGCTTATCAGTCTCTGTTAAAACAGCGATACAGTCCTGAAAACAAGTTAAAAAGCTGAGAATCTTGAACGTCAATTCCTAGTTCACTTTTGTCGCCAGTTTCTTCTTGGAGAGTACAGCACGCTCTCCAATCTGAGAGGCTAGATTGAATTAATCTCTTCAACAGTTTTTTTTGCCGATTTCCAAAGATATATTGAGTCAACACCTACTCCGAGCAAGCTATATCCTGCTTGTTTCGCGGATATAGCACCTTTAGAATCAGAAGTAAAAATGCCTACAGGTATATTTTTGTTTAAACAAGCCTCTTTAACGGAATCAATTGCTTTCTGTACATCAGGATGATTAACCTGACCTATCAGTCCCATACTGCCAGAAAGATCAAATGGACCAATTAGTATAGCATCGAAACCAGGAACATCAATTATAGATTCAATGTTTTTCACTGCATCGATGTCTTCAATTTGTAGAATAATAACTATGTTTTCGTTCGCAGTCGCTAAGTACTCTTGAAAATTCATTCCATAGTTTTGTGCTCTTCCAGTTCCAATACTCCGACTCCCAAGTGGAGGGTATAGACAAGCTTCAAGGGCATTTTTGACATCAAGAGGTGTCTTGACGTGAGGCAAAATTATCCCATCACATCCCGTATCTAGTACCCTCTTTATCCAAACGCTATCATTGCTAGGTACTCTGACTAAATTTGCACAACGCCCGCCAGTTGCTTGCATAATTAACTGGACTGTTTCTAAACTGAGAGCTCCATGTTCCATGTCTATCCAAAACCAATCAAATTCGACTTTTGACAACGCTTCAGCTGTTTCTGAGCATGGGAGTTTGATTACAATACCAATCAGAGTTTCAAACTGCTTCAGTCTTTGCTTAAAGTTAATTACTACCATTGAACAACCCTACCTTGCCTTCCCTTCACGAGGATACCAGCTTTATGGAAAAGATAAGATTAGTAGAAGAGATTGAGAATATCAAGACTAAGCTTGGCGTGACAGATCTAACAGTTGTAATTGACTTTGAGCAGCTTATGGTTCAAATCCGTAATGGTGAGAAAGTGACTTTTCTCGATGCCTTGGAAAGTGCGATTCGGAGCTTCATTGAGGATGGAGAAGACAATCAAAGTCCAGTGGGCGTAATTGAACTCGATCCGGAGACATTCGATTTACCAACAGAAGCCGATCATGCTAAAGTCAGCGAAGCTATTCGTGCTTATATGAATTTACCCTCTTCCGAGATCATGTTGCTGCATAAGGATAGTGACTCTGAAATTCTTCCTAAGCAAGAGGAAAGCATTGAGGAGAACTGGATCTTTTACTTATCGCTACCAGATCTCTGCTACAACTTGTTCTGGGCAATCATTGACCGAAAGGGGACTCAGAAGATCTATAACTATGGCTTCGGCTAAGAGCAAAAACTTATTGCAATTTTTAGGCGAGGTATTGTATGATTATAAGTCCGATTAATCACTTAACAAGAAAATTGGTAGTAAATTGTTAATGGTTAATTGTAATTAACTATTCATCAC
>JAQYWN010000136.1 GCA_029379265.1 Rhizonema sp. NSF051 | reverse complement strand
ACTTTATAAAATGTATTTTAAAGCACATAATGTTGATAACGGCGATCGCCTTTGCACCAATCTTAAATGTAACACAAATATTACTTAGCTTCCGCTAGGAGAAACCAACGGTGGGTGACTTACCTCAAAAATTCCAGTGTTTGCAACAGCGCTCACCGTTCGTCCCTGCACTATCTCAGTCGAGGTATGAGCTAAACGTCTACATCTGCTCATCTCGCAAAATACCGCCATTTCTCTGATAATATGTAATTTCTGTTTCAGGAATATTCACTTCGCCTTCCCCAAACTCGATTTTGTATTCCCAAACTGCCGCAGTTTGATTGTAATTCGATGAGATGACAATACCGGGTTCATCAATTCCATCAATCTGGTAGAAAACGACATCCCCAATGTTAAACAAAGCGGTGGGTGTTACCGTGGGTGCGATCACCGTCATGTTTGCTACTTTTCCTCCGATGCCGGTGGCGTAATCCATTCACAATCAAAAGTTATTTTTAATAAGTTTCTTAAACTAATTACCTTAATAATTGCATTGTGAATTTCACCACTTCTACTTTGAATATTAACAATCTCATAACCAATATCTTTTAATTCGTCTGTTAAAGATACATAGCCAAAATAGTCATAAGCATCCTCAATTTGTTCTTTATTTTCAGGGATAGGCATATGCCAACAAACTATAAAATTCGTTACAATAAAAGGATGGTTATATTGCTCAAGAAAGGAGAAGTTGTATTTGTATTCTAAACCTCTTTGAACTGTGTCTTTTAAGCTATTTTCTTCTAAAGGAACTGCAATACTATCAAGTCCAACGCCAGAAAAAGTTAGTGGACGTACCCATAAGTTTGCATAAGGTGAATCAACAGTCACCAAATGAGAAAACATTGTATATAATGCCCCAACCCAATGTTCTTCACCAATTTCTGGTTGTATAATCCATTTGTCTTTTAATTGCTTTTTCCATATTTAGTTTTTACAAATAAGCTATTCTAAGTTATAATTTTTCTCAACAAAGGCAGAGGGCAGTTCCAATGAAACAAGTTTCACCGCCAAGCATAAAACTGGTGTTTCCCCCACTCCCCACTTTCAAGTTAGAAGGCAAGAGGGATTTATCCCTTATCCATATAAGTTTTTTTCTTTTAAATTCTGGAAACCAGTGAGAATAGCCACTTCGAGGTAATAAACCTGCTATTCGTAACATTTCTTGAACCAGATGCACAGATACATAAGCCTCATAGTTCCAATCAGAAGATAGATTATACATACCTGTAAACTTAACATGTATTTATAATAACATAGTGATCTGAAATGTGAGGTGCGTGTGAACACTTGAAAACCCTCGAAAATTTAGACTATGACTTACGCACTGTACAAATTTATTATCTTATGCATTAACCAAAATAAGTCATTTCAGGTTTTTATGAAATGTTTGCTTTCGGTTTTAAGATAACCTGCAATGTACTCTCCGTAGCGGCATCGGGCGGAACGACGATCACTTCTAGGAAAATCTTCGTTTTTTTATGAGATTAGCGAGGTTTTATAATTTCAGTGATGACAAAGTGTTTTTATCCGGGAAATAGGGGGAAACTGAAGTAGTTATTAGAAACCCCTATTATCGATAACAAATATGCGTAGTCATTTAGTCTCTATTAACACTAACATACTCCCCCAAACTTCTCAACTCACTTTTACTGATTGCATGGACAAAGCAATCACCGAACTACCCAGTGAAAATTCTCGCAACTCCTACCTAAAAGACATCCGCCTCTACCTGTCTTGGATATTGCTAATTGAGGGTGATATCATACCTTCTACGAGATTTGAGATCAACGACCCTAAGTATATTGACAAAGCCGCAATACCACATCTCATTGAATCAGTACTGCTAGTCATGGATAAACGACGGGCATCTCACATGCTGCTTGCATTTAAGGGCGCAATGCAATCTGACAAAGTATCCGAAAATACAATCAATCGGCGCATCGCTGCCATCAAATGGTTTTACCGTCTGGCTTACCAAAAAGAATTTATCAATTATACTATTGGAAGTGACGATGTTAAGGGATACAAAGTCACCCAGTACCGCGATACGCGAGGGGTATCTACTATTGAAATCAAGCAAATGCTTGACTTGGCTAAAAGTAACGTCAGAGATACCGCTTTGCTGCGATTACTTTTTGAGAATGCATTACGACGCGATGAGATTAGCAAGTTGACTGTCAAAGATTTCTTACCACAAACATTGCAGTTAAGAATTTTTGGCAAGGGTAAAGGACAGCAATGCCAGTTGATAACTATTTCGCCTAAACTGTGTCAGATTATCAAAGATTATCTAGCCACCAGAGGAGAACTATTAGCCGACTCCCCTTTGTTTGTTGCTCAAGATAATGCCCGGACTGGAGTAAATAGGAAACCGCGCTCCCTCTCGGGCGATGCTATCAGTAAAATGGTTGCAAGGTACGCTCTTGAAATCGGTATTGACCGCAGAATATCGGCTCACCGCATTCGGCACACCAGTATTACTGCAAGCTTAGTTGCGAATAAAGGCGATATTCCAAAAAGCCAAAAACTTAGTCGTCACGCTCGCCCAGAAACATTGATGCGATATTGGGATAATCAGCAAGATGCTCAAGGCGAAATGTCTAATGTATTATCAGAATTATTGGAGTAGTAAGAAATTAAGTTTTCACCAAGACTGGATTTGGGTTTGGTGATTCTTTTCCACTATATGTTTATTAAACCTATAACTATATCTGCAATTGAATGCATATATGCAAAACCGCTATCAACAGAAATAGTGCCAGTTGGATGATACAAGTCGCAATTTATTGACGGGGGCAATTAGAAAACTTGGTTTATCGGCAAGGGCAAGCGATCGCATTCTTAAAGTAACATGTACCATTGCAGATTTAGTAGAAGACCATTATCTAAAAACCCCGCATGTTGCTGAAGCAATTCAGTATCGTACAATTGATAGAAAGCAATAGACATAAGCGAGAAATAGTTGGAATAAAAGGAAACTAGTAGCACTCTTCAGACTGGAAATAATGTGATCGCAAGAGCGGCGAAAACGATCAACGCGCTCGCATCAGGGATGCTGTAAATAGCAGTAACAGTGTGGGTAGACTGAAGTAAATTCCTGCGTAAACGGCATTATTAGCACGGGTTTTGGTATGGTCGATACTCATCCAAACATTGAGCACGCCAAGATTAACGATCCCAAGTAAAAAGTGTAGGGCTACCACGACGATAGTAAGACCAACAATCCAGCGCGTTGCTAAATTCAGGCGTCGCCCCCAAATGATCGCGACTTGCATGAGTACTACGGCAAGAGCAAGCCAGCGCATGACCATCACAAGCAAGAAAATGATGACAGCTTCATTAGGCGTGATTCCAGGATGTGTAAATGGGGAGAGAGGCAACGACCAGAAAAGCAGCAGGGCGGTGATGCCCAGCGAAGCCAACCAGCAACTCCAGAAGAGAATTTGTTCCATGTCGCTCACAGATGCATCTCAAGAAAACTTCAGTAATATCACTAAAGACATTGTAGAATCTATAGCAATAAATTAGTGAACATCGTCAATAATAACTTTACTTAGATACTGTTGGTTAAAAATGATAGGGCTATGTCCATCATAGTTTACTGAACCTTTATATTGAATATAGAATTCTAAGGCGAAAGGAAAATAAAAAGACTTGTACAATCGGCTTTTCACCCATTTAAAATGCTAGCTTTACT
The DNA here is from genome assembly GCA_029379265.1 of Rhizonema sp. NSF051. Classification (GTDB taxonomy): domain Bacteria; phylum Cyanobacteriota; class Cyanobacteriia; order Cyanobacteriales; family Nostocaceae; genus Rhizonema. The sequence goes on along the minus strand of JAQYWN010000136.1, from coordinate 9,182 downwards.
TTTGCCATCACGTACCAGTGGTAACGGTATTATAATTTTGGGGCAAATGAGACGATGCTTACGACGTTGATTAACGAATTCTTTACTTTCACTCTTTAAACAGCCTCGAATCAAAAGGAAAATAATTATGGCTAAAGCGAATCAGGTGCAGCTACAGAAAAACCTAAGTAAATTTTTGATCAATTCGTTACTTTAAAGCGACTTGTTAGCCAAAAGTAAAAATCGGTAAAACTACTCAGGCAATAGGACTCTTCCAGAATTTAGAATGTTGAACAAGCAAGTCGTAATTTGTGTATCTATAAAAGTGTGTTGTGATGGCAGTTAGCGTGGCGATTGAAGCGTCACGCTTTTCTATAAGATAATTTCACGGGGTGCGTTATGTTATTTAGGATGTTCTACCTTCTCTACATATAAATCAGACAAAGTAAATAATATCCTGTCTAATAACGATTCCAAAGTTCTTTTTAGGTAAGAACTGGAGCTTTGAAACCTGAGTTTTCATAATTTTCTGACACAAACTCTTTGAAGCTTCCGTATTGCAGGAATTCTTCTAATTTACCTAACGCAAAGACTCAATAATGATTGCCACTAATATTAAACAAAACAGAATTATTCCCAACCGCAAAATAAAATTTGCTACTAAAAGTAGTAGTTTTATGCCCATATCTGCTCTACCAAAGCAGATTGAAATAACGTAGGCGATCGCAAAACCTACTAGTGCCAGTACAAAATACTTAAGTCCCTTCAATACCCACTTTAACAACAGATTATGGTCGTCTTTAAGATTAGTTTTCATGATTTTTGTCCTTAATTAATTGATTATTCTGGTTTTAATGAAGCAGATGGAACTCACTCTCGATTACGTTATAAGGGTGAACGTGGTGTTCTACTTAGCCGAAGAGTATTGGTAGTGTGAGAATGATTTAGAGTTGGTTGAGGAGCCTTAGAATTAGTAGTAACAACCATCAAAATAATGACTGCAATGATGAATACTAGCCATTTCGGAAATTGATTTCCAATCTCCCGCACGTCATATGATTCTCTACAGTGGGGACAAAAGTAGACGTTTCTATTGTTAGGGTGCTGCTCAAACTGGCAAGGGGGAAAAGGATGGTCTTTGTATTTACAAGTCATGGCAAGTAAGCTCCTCTAAGCTTGTTCTTAAAAAAAACAAGAGACTAGTCGCGTGGTAGTCCACGTACACTAGTCTCTGGGGTTGGTATCCAACTCTCTCTAGACAGCCAAACATATTTATTCATTTTTGCAATGCCCACCATCAGTTGTTGACTGCTTGGTGTATCAGAGGGTAAAACTCTAGATTTTTAAGTCTTTTCGATAAGAAAATGTCACTCTACAGACAAAAAAACCCTTCTGAAATATGAGCATAACCTCTCCAAAACCAGTGGTTTGAAGAATATTCAGTAAGCTAGCTTCCAAGTAATCTGTTGCACTAGTTTGATTGTCTATCAACACCACACCGCAAGGTTCCACCACCAGTCCACGTCCCAATATATAGGTTTCCAAGTCTGCCTTCTGAAATCGAAAGTCATTCTGTGGATGCCCTACTACCATGATCGAAAACTCTGAACACTGACCAATCCTAATAGTGCTGCATTCTACAAGCAATTTACGTGCTATAGAACCTTCATAATCCTTGGGTATACATGCTTGGAGGTAACCGAAAAGTCCTTCCAACATGAGTTAACTTCCTCTTATATGGCTTTGATCAGTAGATTAACCTTACCTTACTTTTGAGTATAACAGCTTAGTTATGAAAAAACAATATTTAGTATGTAATTTCCTGCTACATAAGTAGCTCGACCGAGGTAAGGAAGATTTAATATGCGATCAAAGTCTAAAGTTTTTATACTTTGTAGCCCAAATTCAGCATATTCCTGTGAAAACTAAGTATTTTCACTTCTTTTTTATGGATAATTGCGCTTATTTGCTTCGTTTTAGTTGTTTATAAGCAGATGTATGGCGTTGTACCAGAACCATCATCAGGTCAATAACACATTAAGAACCACCAATATTGGCAGCAAATCCTCAGAAATATCTTGAAGTTTTGAGAAAAGTGAGTCTCTAAGCCTAAAGTTATGTCTTTTGCTTCGCCTACCCATGATTGTAATTCTCCTCCTCTCAAGAAATACTCTTCGTTCGTATTTCCTGAATGTCTCTAGCGGATACATCATTAACAAAAGTTCGGTTGATCATCGGATGATCGTCATGGGTTGGTCCCATATCACTATCTGGATGATACGCAATTATATCTAGCGTGCTATCATCAGTATAAAAGCTGTGCTGACCGCCTTCTGGAATCATAAATATTTGACCTGTAGTCAAGGGTATTTCAAGATCTGACCCAGTTGCATCGTCGTTTTCTGGAACAATACAACGTCCTTTACCACTTGTAACTACTCCGATCCTAATCGAAGGATGGGTGTGCCGTGTTTGTCTAATACCTGAAGGGAAGTGTAAATGGTTGACACAGGGATCGCCTTTAATCATTGGTGGTACTAAGAGGGTATCAGAGCAACCATCCATGTAACGCAATCTACCTTTTCCCTCAATTGGTCCCCCAATCGTGAACATCCCACGGTAGCCAGAACTTGAAATCACAATTCCACGTCCACCACAAAGAGACACAGAACCAGGTACGCAGAAGTACATACCTTTTGCTAAGGTGAAGACTTGGTTAAAACCCGCGTGATCAGTAGTCAAGTGAGTTAGACCATCAACTACAAACCCGAAGTGAGTCCCTTCTTCCTTCACAGTCACTCTTTCCCCAGTGTATCCCCATCCATGCAAAAGTGTCGGATGCTGGTTTGCCGACAAGTCTACTAGCATCCCATCACTACTAGTCACCAAGCTAAAATGCTTATTATGGGAATCTACACCTGAGGAATCATGAATTTTCATGTATGATAGTATTACAAGAGGATCGAGGGTTTGTATTTAAAATAACTCTTGAGAGTCTTTGAGTGATTAGCTTAGGGAACTAAGTGTAAAATCTAACAGACATTAAACAAAAAATAGATGAAGAACTTGTAAAGAAAATATGAAGATTATTCCCTAACGAAATTAGCGAATCTTCTGTTACAAGTTAAATCATGTTTTATCATGGTAGTGGTAATTTTACCTTTTGCTTATCTCATGAATTTTTCAAATGTTCTTGAGCTTGTAGAGTCAGCAGTTTACAGAGCTAAAGGTAGAAAGCTGACAGATCCAGAACTGGCGGTGCTACGTGGTTCTTGGGAGGGTTTGACTTATGAGAAGATGGCGGAAGGATTACCTTATAAACCGAACTACCTAAAGGGAGATGTCAGCCACAAGTTTTGGAAGTTGCTCACGTTTGCTTTGGGAGAGGATGTTAGTAAAAGAAATTTTCGCGCTGCACTTCTTAGAGCATCATTAAAATCTCAAAATCAAAGCGTATCGGTGGATGATGCTAACCATGTATCCTTGCCTTGGCACTCCTCAAATTTGCCTGAAGTCTCTACACCGGACTCATTGAATAGCGAAGGCGATCGCTCGTTCCAATCTTCAAACTTGGATTTCCATCAGGAACAAAGCGATCTTCCCCAAGGAACTGACGCTCTTGACGATTCAAAATTAATTGAACCACAAGCATCTAAAGAGCCTTCCGATCTAGAGAAAAAAATGAGGGCTTGGTTTGAGGCGTTGGGCTACGAGTTGATACCAGGTGGTATTCGGCAAGAGGACTGTTTTGACTTAATTATCCATGTCCCTAAGCGGGGGGGATACGATCGCATCCTCGCACGCGGTGTTGAAGGTGAAGCTGACTTGAATCACTTGGACGGTTTATGTCAGGCTGTTAAGGAACACAAGCCCAACGAGGCATGGTTGGTTGCTGATCTTCGTATTAGTCGTGCAGTGCGTGAAGCGATCGCCCAGTACACACTCAGCAAAGAAATTCTATTTAGTCTTGCGGCGAGTGAAGCGATCAAAGAGTACAGAAAACAGCGAGACTTAACACTATTTTCTTACACATTTGATGAACTCGTTGATGAGGGGATTAACTTTAAGCAGTATTTCAAATGGTTAGAGGAACAACTTCAAAAGCGGGGTATTAATGACAAAACATACATTCCTTTAGCTTGTAGCAAACAAGAAGCGATTAACCCAACGACAGGGGAACCAATAGCCAGCATTTACGCTGATGGTAATGGTTGGATTGATGGCTACATTGATCGATGGCTAGATGATCCAGATAAGAAACATATCTCTGTTTTAGGAGAGTTCGGTACTGGTAAAACTTGGTTTGCTTTCCACTACGCTTGGACTGCTCTCAAACGTTATCAAGAAGCGCAGAAGCAAGGGACTCCTCGACCTCGCTTACCTCTACTCATCCGACTGCGAGATTACGCCAAAGCACTGGATGTGGAAAATGTTCTGGCATGGTTTTTCTTCTCCATACACAATATTCCCCTCACTAATATAGTCTTCAAACAACTCAATAGTATGGGCAAACTCCTGCTCATCTTTGATGGTTTTGATGAGATGGCAGGTAAGGTAGATCGCCAAAAGGTGATTGATAACTTTTGGGAGCTAGCTAAGGTTGTAGAAACAGGAGCCAAGGTAATTCTTACCTGCCGTACCGAGCATCTTCCCAAAGTTGATAAAAATCGCGCTCTGCTAAATGCAGCTGTGTTAAATTCCATTGATGTAGAACAGCCCACCTCGGTTAAGAAGCTGAGTGGTCCCCAATTTGAGGTGCTGGAACTCCTGACACTGAGCGACGTTCAAATCCGTGAAGTGCTGCGATCGCGTCTCTTTAATCAGACGACTATCGAAAGAGACGCTACTGTCGAACAGGTCACTAGTAATCATAAATTACTGGATTTAGCTAGACGACCAGTGATGATTGACTTGATTCTGGACGCACTGCCAAAAATTGAAGTTGGTCAATCAGTGGACTTGTCTCACATCTATCTCTTAGCTGTGAAACAAAAAATGGCTCGGGATATTAAAGCAGAGCGCACATTTACCTCTCCTGCTGACAAGCTTTACTTTTTATGCGAGCTGTCTTGGGAGATGTTTGTCAACGATCAAATGCAACTTAACTATCGCAAGTTTCCCGAACAAATTCGCTCATTATTTGGTGCCATTGTACAGGCACCCGAGGAGATAGACCACTGGAGCTACGACATGATGGGTCAGTCTATGTTAACTCGAAATGCTGATGGTGACTACGAGTTAGCTCATCGCTCCTTCCTAGAGTTTTTTATCGCCTATAAATTTGCTGCACAACTGGGAGTATTAGCTCCAGACTTTATCGATCTGGCTCTTGATCCGTCGCATGTAGACAAGAACGCTCCACCTCAGTCCTATACTTGGTCTTCCTATTTTCAACGACAAGTGGATGAAGAGGGTAAAGTCATAGCAATTGCGCCGCTCAATGATTTTTATACCGAACCATTGAGCCGTTTATTCGATGCTTTTAAACTGGGAGAGCGAACCAACAGACAAAGAGAACTCACTCAGGGAATGTTCGAGCTACTCAAATATATGCTTGACAGATCGAAAACTGCTGCTGATTGTCTGCTGAAGATTATCAAAGCTACGCGCAGCAAAACGGAAAAGGAAGTTGGGTGTCTTGCTGGGTATGCTGTAACAGTATTGTTGCAAATCGATTCAGAAGCATTAGTAGGTCAGGATTTGAGCCAAACTGTCATTAAAGGTGCTGACTTGACTTATGCCAACCTGCAAAATACAAATCTTACAGGTGCTCATCTGGATGATTCTCTTTTTAAAGAACCCTTCGGCAGTATTTTGTCAGTTGCCTTTAGTGGAGAGTCTTTGGCGATCGGTTCTTCTAATGGCGAAATTTGCTTATTTCAGGGACAAGGACGTTCCATATGTAAAGGGCATACTCACTGGGTTCGCTCGATCGCTTTTAGTCCTGATGGTCAAAAGTTTGCCAGTGGCAGTGAAGACCAAAGCATCAAGATATGGGATATTAAAACTGGTAAGTTCTTCAGCACACTAGAGGGACATAGTAGTTCTGTTCGTTCGGTCACCTTTAGCGATGATGGCAAACTACTTGCTAGTAGTAGTGAAGATGGAACCGTGAAGATATGGAATGTCGATGCTGGTGAGTGCCTAAGAACTTTAACAGGACATGTTGGTAAAGTTTGGTCAGTTGCCTTTAGTCCAAACTCCTCAACCCCTCTTATTAAAGAGGGTGAAATTCCGATCTTGGCTAGTAGTGGAGAAGATAAGACAATCAAAATATGGGAAGTGCAAAAAGGTGAGTGCCTCAAGACTTTAACGGGACATAAGAACTGGGTAAGATCGGTGGCTTTCAGTTCTGATGGGCGACAAATTGTGAGTGGCGGTGATGACAACGCTGTAAAAATCTGGGACGTTAGTACAGGTAAGTGTCGTATAACCTTGCCAGGACATGATAACTGGGTTCGGTCCGTAGCGTTCAGTTCTGATGCTCAAAGAATTGTGAGTGGCGGTGATGACAACACGGTGAGAATTTGGGATGCTTCAGATGGTAAGTGCTTGAACATTTTGTACGGGCATGATAATCGAGTTTGGTCTGTAGCTTTTAGCTCTGATGGACAGCGGATTGCTAGTGGTAGTGACGACCAAACTGTGAGAACTTGGGATGCCTCGGATGGTAAGTGCGTAAACATGGTGAGGGGATACTCTAACTCGATTTTGTCGGTTGCTTTCAGCCCAGATTCTTCTTCGTCCGGCTTAGTCAAGGGAGTTGGAGGGTTCTTAGCTAGTGGTGGTGAAGACAAGGTGATCAGAATATGGGATCTTCATACTCGTAAGATCGCCACTACTTTACGAGGACATACAAGCCGCATTTGGTCAGTAGCTTTCTCTCCTGACAGTAGGTTGTTTGCCAGTGGCAGTGACGATCGCAGCATCAGAATCTGGGATCTTAAAGCGAACGGGGGTAAGCAATGTCTCCAGGTTTTTACAGATCACAATCACTGGGTAAGATCGGTTGCGTTCAATCCTGATGGAAAGCTACTTGCTTCCGGCAGTGATGATCATACTGTGAGAATATGGGATGTTCATCAGGGTATCTCACTTAAGGTATTGCGAGGTCATACGAATTGGGTGCGATCAGTCGCGTTCAGTCCTGATGGACAGTTCATTGCCAGTGGCAGCGATGATCGTACAATCAGGATTTGGAATGTTCACTTCTTTTCTTCTCCCAAGGTATTACAAGGTCATCAAAACTTAGTCAGAGCGATCGCCTTCAGTCCGGATGGGCAGCTCATTGCCAGTGGCAGCAACGATCACACCGTTAAGATATGGGATGTTCATACTGGTGAGTGCATCAAAACTCTCACAGGACATAAGAACTGGGTACATTCAGTTGCTTTCAGTTCTGATGGACAGATCCTCGTCAGTGGTTGTCAAGACGGAACTATATATTTATGGAATGTTCGCGATCAAAAGCCCATAAAGTTCTTTCAGGAAGAAGCTGATGAAGTCCTATCCGTTGCCTTCAGCCCCGATGGTCAAAGAATCGCCAGTGGAATCGATAATGGAATCATCCAGTTGAGAAGCATGAACAAAGGTGAATTTGAACTACCTGTATCTTTGAAAATCCCTAAACCCTATGAAGGGATGAATATTACAGGTGTTGTTGGGTTAACGGAAGACCAAAGACAGAATCTTCGTTCTTTAGGAGCAATTGAAGTGAAACAGACTTGAATCGTCAGTTGCTACTGGGGTCTTCACGTATATTCAAAGGTAGTACCTTTTTAACATTTTAAGTTTTTGGCAATTTTTGCAAAAGCAGGACTTATGCAAAAATTGCCAAAAAGCCGAATTTAGTGAACCGCATAGACTTGGGCAGCGCTTTTGGTTGCAAAATGCATGAAGTTACTGTTAGGTCTCAGGCTTTAAGGGCTGGTTTCGGCTTCGTTTATAATATTACGGTCAGGAATTAGCTGAATCAGTCTAGTCTGGAAGGCAGCGTCGTAGGTAATGACTGGTAAACTTTCGAGTTCAGCCTGAGCCATGATCATGCGATCAAAAGGATCTCGATGGGCAATTGGTAGACTACCTGCTCTGAGTGCATGGGCTGAGGTAATGCCAAGTTCGATAAATTTAGCCTCATGTAATATCTGTGAATATTGCTCAACGAGTTTTTTTGCTTCGGGTAGTTTACCAATGCGGTATTTGGTAGCAATTTCCCAAGCGGAAACACTACTAACAAATATGCGATGATCGGGGTTGCTAATGATGCCTCGGCAGTCGGTGTCGAGTTTTGGATCGTCAAAGAGCTACCAAAGCAAGATATGGGTGTCTATGAGGTAGCTCATTCCCTTTGCTGGAGTTCCTCTTCTGGTAGTGCTTCAAAGAAAGCGTCACCGAGTTTTCCTTTCAGTAAACCAGGGGTGCGGGGCTGTATTCGTTCTTGACTTAACCCTAGGCGAAAATAGCGAATCATGTCATAAACTTCTGCTAGTTTGTCTTCGGGGATTTCTTGCAGTTCTTGGACGATTTTCTCGATGAACATAGATGAAACTCTTTAGTGGTTGGTGATTAATCAATCAGATTGATGAGGGTTTCAGCTTCGTTCATTATGGCTGATCCTCGAAGAAGAGGGCGGCGATTTTTTGGCGGTGGATGGCTTATCTTAAAATCTCAACCCTTGAAACCGCCCAAATTGCTACTGGCAACCTTTGGTATTCCCGTCATTTAAATATTTTATCTCCTCTACCACTTGCGCTCTTGGCGATCACCTCTCCAATTGTCACACGAGTGTTCTCAGTATTTTTGAGCGATCGCTACTACTGCTGCTGAACTCTACTCGAATCTGCATAACCAAAGCCAAAACTTATTCCAGACAATGATTCAATCACCAGATTTTTACCATCTGCAAGACAAATCCTGGTAGCTCTGGATCGCCGCTCAGTATTTTAGGATTATCCAAGACTTCCGGTTCTTGATTAGGGCGGTAGATGTAAACCGCAAGTGTCCTCGTCTTCTGGAGCGATACGCTCCCCGAACGCGCAGCGTGTCCGACAGGACAAGGCGGTTCATTCTTCGGGCGTTTTGGAAGTAATTTCAGATGCATTTGCTCTGCCTACGTTAATTACTGTATCAATCCAGCAATGGCACTTTAAAATATGTATCTTAGATGTGTTTTAGCTTACAACAACTAGTAACTAAATACAATC
>JAQYWN010000135.1 GCA_029379265.1 Rhizonema sp. NSF051 | reverse complement strand
AATAATGAAAAGTATCATTCGCTTCAGTTTTTGATATACCAAACATCATTCCCAACACTTCAAATGTAGGTACTTGTCTCAAATAAAATAGGCACAAACATATTTGTTCTTGAATTGATAATAATTCTTTCCGTCCACCCCCGCGACGATGTATTCTAACTTTGCTTTGTTCAATTTTAATCTGCTCTGACTCATGACAAGAAAAGCTCAGGAAAAGAAGGTACTTTTAATATCAGTGTTTCTTGGTTCTCTGGGTTTATACGGATAAATGTAAAAGATGAGTGTTCCGAAATCGCATCAGGAACATTTGTAGTTTTGTGTGAAGCTTGTTTATAAATAACCATTATATTCGTGAAATCCATGCACGTTAGTATTGCAGACGATCTCAAAAAGCGGTTCCACGCCGCATGTGCTTTGTGGGGGCTTTTATATGAGCCAAGTGATTAACGTACAAGGAGTAGGGGCTTTCCTTGCTCGATTGATTTTGTCGCAAAGCGAGTTATCGAGTAAAACCTGCCCCTACTACAATTTTTGGTATATTCATTTCATCCAATTTTCCACAGAATCCAATCTTAAATGTGAGCTTTCCTTGACATAAAACCTTACTAGAAATGGAACTATGACAGATAATCAGGAACCAGAGAATCGTCAGATTGATAACGAAGGCAATTACAACGAGCGCATTGAAGGAGATTATGTCCAAGGAAGGAATAATTTCTTAAACAATAACTTTATACTTTTTGGACGATCTGGTAGTAATCAACCATTATCAACAACCAAGCGTTCTCGGATTCGACAGATTCTGTTAAAACAGGTAGATTCGGAAGTCGAAAAGCGACTCGAAAGTTCTCTTCATAACCTCTAAAGTTTTCTTTAAAAAAATCTTTCAAAAGTTGGCGAGAGTGGTTACTTGTTGGACTATTGGTTGGAGTATTTTTAAATATATTTATTGCAATAATTAAGGAGCTAAATTCCATACTTCAGTATGGAATGACTGAAAACTCTTTTAGAGGATGTTTTAAAAGTGGGGGGCAATTGTTACGAAAGCTCACGAGGCTTATGCTGAGATTTGTAGATAACAGCACCTAGTTAGCAAATGACTAAAGCATATCCTAGCAATTTGACCTGGGAAGAGTGGGAGTTAATTGCAAGTCAATTTCTGCGAAGCAAAAACTGGTGGTCGTCCTCGCACCATAGCAATGTACGCAGTTGTGAATGCAATTCTCTACGTACTTTGTGAAGGATGTACATGGCGAGGCTTACCTGGAGACTTTCCAGCTTGGTCACGTCGTCGTATGGCTATTTCCGGGCGTGGCGTAAAGATGGCACTTGGTTGAAGGTACATGACAAACTTTACCAGTGGGTGAGGGTAGCCGCAGGACGTGAACCTAGTCCTTCAGAAGCTGCTGTAGATAGCCAATCGGTTGAAACCGCAACTATGATTCATCTTGATGTGGGCTACGATGCCGGAAAAAAGATACATGGGCGTAAACGACATCTGACAGTAGATTTGTTGGGTCTAGTTTTGCGAGTTTTGGTAACTTCTGCGAGTATTCCGGAACGCCAAGGAGCCAAAGAAGTCCTGAAAAGAGTTCACAGCACAGGAGATAAGGTGAAACGGCTGCATACAATTTGGATGGATGGGGGGTATCGGGGGGAAGATTTTATGCACTGGGTGATAGATATGTTTCGATGGATTGTTGAAATTGTTCTCAGATCCTTGGAAAAAAAGGGTTTTGTCCAATTACCAAAACGTTGGGTTGTCGAGAGAACTTTTGGATGGCTCAATTGGTGTCGGCGTTTAAGCAAGGATTATGAAAGGCTACCAGAAACTTCGGAGACTTTTATTTACATTGCCATGATCCGAATTATGGTCAGACGACTTGCATGATTTTTAACTGCTTTAGACTTTTAAAACATCCTCTAAATAACGATACTGAATTCAGCCAAGAAGCTAAACAGGAACTGCAAAACTTAGGTAGCAAATAGCTGTTTGGTAACAGATTGTTTGTCACTTCAATAAATTAATGTCGTCCGCTCATAACCTCAAGAGCGATCGCCACTCAATACAAAATTCCCTTTTGTATATAAAACTTTACCTTTAACAAATCTTCATGCTGAGACGTTTAGCAATCTGGAATTGCATATAAAAGCAATACAGTCCTTACAGCCAGCGCTTTTTCAGATCCAAGAGTCACAAATCATTGACAAATTAATTTTTGCTATTGATGTTACTTATCATATTGTATGATATTAGAAAAGATGTAAACAAAACGATTTGTTTGCTTTCTGACTTGTGGCTAGCATATAGAGTGTTATGTGTTTTGCCAGTATCATTGATAGATGATACAAAACCCCTACAGCTAGATTAAGAGCCAAGCCGTAAGGGTCAATTAAAAATCAATTTAAAAATATATGATACCAATCATAACAGATTCAGCTGGATTTAGCACGCCTGAAAATTCTCAAACCGAAAATTCCACAATTGAACTAGATAAAATTAGCGATCGCTCTTTAAGTTCAGAGTGGATAGACAATCTCTCACCAGAAGCGCAAAAAGCAGTCATACAGAGATTTTGCCGGATAATTGAGTCTAAACCTACACTTTGTGAATCATTCGCTCTCAACCAAGCGCTTTACCGCACAATTTCCGGCAATAGCTTCACAGAATCCGCATCCAGAGCGGCACAAAGGACAGGCTGTGACAGGAAAACAATCCTCAAAGGATTAGCTCAAGCAGTTGAACAAAATATTCTTTCAGAGAACAAACGCCCAGGCACAAGCAACGAATATTTCTTCAAACCAATAGAAGAGTGGAAACCCGAACCCGTAGTCCATAAAAAGGACACCCCGAAGGTTATCCGCTTCCCAAGTACTGAGAATCCTGGAACACAAGTAGAAACCGTACCAGACCAAAATTTGGATGACCCTAATTTGGACCCAAACAACGTTATTGTTGTTAATAAAATATTAAATAAACAACAAGAACAAGTTAGTATCCCAATTACGGCAGGGAACACAATTTGGCGTAGTTTGCCAGATGGTAACCGATATGCTCAAGTACCACCCATTTACGATCAAGCCGTTGGGGTAGAAATCCAAAGACAAATGGATGAATCGGGATTGACAGCACAGTCTATAGTCGGGAGAGCGATCGCTCTATCAAAAGTCCCCCTCATGTTATTAGAGTTGTGGACAACCATTGATGCGGTGAGGCTCAGCAATTTACTCGTTGAAGCAGGCTTGGAGAACTCCGAAACTAGAGAGGCTCAGGAGGAAACAACTCATTCTGGTTCAAAATCCCCCATTGAAGTTGTCGTTTCCTTGCAGCTCTCAAAAACACTCTCAACTATCGGCGTCAATCTTTCTGAGCGGCAATTGTATAAGTGTGTCACCCAGTATGGTGAAGATGTAATGCTTGCAGCAGCAAATAAACTGAAAAAAACTGGAACACTTGCCAATAAAGAAAATCCCACAGGCTACTTTTTGGGATGCCTCAAAAACGGCATGGGGCAAAAGTCAGCCACAGTGCAGCTTTGTGAACCAGAGGATGAATCTGAAAAGATTAAGCCAAATGATGCCGCATCCGAAATAGCACTCACCCTTACGAAACCCGTCAAGAGCTTTTCTCACATGGAAATTAGCCCACGAATCGCCGTAGCAAACCTGATTCTTGATGGTCAATATCAACGTGCGGCTATTCTGGCAGGATTATATAAAATTGATTATGAAGAATTAGTAACTGACATGCGGGTTGGCGGATAATCCCAATGTCAAGATTCTTTATAAAAACACTCGTTGAAAATCTTGCGGCTGTCGAACCAAGGATGAAAAAGGCTTAAGGCACTCAGGGCATAAGCGCGATCCCGCTCAGACTGAATCAGTTTAGCGGCAGTGATCGCTTCATTGATAGCTTTGCGATCGCACAACTCATAATTATACAACACAACCTCAAGTTTTTAAATACTTTCACTGATATAGCAATCCCAATGGAGCGCGAGCCCACGCACAGTGCAATGGTTTTCGGGGCATAAGCATTGCCCGCGCTTTATTGTGGATGTGTAAAAATTCAGTTGAGACTAATCACAAGTCCCACTCGAATAAAACATAAAGTAGTGCTAACACCCCGCGTTTAATCGTACCTGTTGAACAAGGAATGTCTCCTATACTTTTGCTCCACCAACTTTTGCACATCTGTGCTCATGTCTGGAAAGTCGTATTGAGAGTGGTTGTAAAGAGTTACAAAAGCTATCCCTCAAATTAGCGGCGACATTTCAATACGGGATATTAGATAAAACGCAACCATCTCTTTCACCAATGCTGCTCCGGTTTGATTTATCGGCGTTGGGTATGAATGAGAGTATCCCGCTACAAGTGCTTCGTACACCGCTCTAGCTGGATGGCTATGCCCCGAATGCTTTAGTTCTTTTACTTTGGGATAATAACAAGAACTTGGCTGTACGTGCTGCATTACTTTTAGCTTCTTGACTACAACACGAAATGCAGCAGAAATTACTTCTGAACTGTGAGCTTCCTGAAAAATATTTTCATTTTATTCTATCTAGATTCATTTATTTCCGTAATAACCGCTTGTGACAATTGAGGGTACGGAATGTGGGTTACCAAGTATTATACGGATAAAGCGGTTCTTCAACCGGGTATTACAAGGCTTAAGATGATCTCTCACAATTTGTTCTAAGTACACCAAGAGCAAAAAAGGGTCAGAAATCAAAATTGCGATCGCCTAGTATACGGTGGCGCAAATAAGCCACCCATTTGAAATAGGTAAAAAGCTGATAACATAAGCGTTCAATCTTTTTACTTTTAACTTTTTACTTTTGCCTTGTTGTACTAGATACTGTTCATTCCAAAAGTTAATTTTGTACCTGATTTATGGTGAGGTGTACTAAGTGCCTCAGTTTTGCCTGTACGTTCGCTGCAATACCTAAAGCCAAAAGTTGTTTCCTCGATTAATCTTAAGGAGCGAACTAAACGATAGTCGGACAAAGCGTCGGTACCAAAAAATACACGGTAATCAAATGCTCAATGTTTAATGACCCAAATTCATGCCGATTACTATTGTTCAACCCATTATTGCAAATCGTACTTATATATATTGAGAGGCATTACATCCGCAACGTCAAAATGCTTAATGAAAAATTGTACCATATTTCCTAGAGGAAGCTAGCATAATTTGAGGAACCTTCAACAAAATCGGAAGTCTTGTTTTGAGGCTAAGCAATTTCTAAGAATTGCCTGTTTCATACAAATCCGTAGTTTTCCGGAAAAGCTATAACGAATGTTGAAAGATACAAATGGGAGCAATCAGAAAAGAGTTTCCGCAATTGCCACAAGGGCAATTGATTTTATAGTGTGTAAGGTTTAACTAGGGAAATAGTAGTGGCATATTTTCTCCAAGATATTGACCACTGCGGCAACTGTTTTATCATATTTTTTCCTCGTATGACTCCTAAATACAACAAAATTAAATTTCCTCTCTTGCAGTATCTGAACCAGCCTTTATTTAGCTATCAGACAAAATTGATATGGAATCCCCGGCGCTTTTTGTATGCCCATAGAGTTGAACTGCTCAGAAGGTGTTGGCTGAGAGAAAGTGATGCTAAGGGACCTCATCAGAATTCATAAGAGAATGAGGTATTTTGCCGTCAATTAAAGCACTGACAGTCATATCTCCCATAACATTAATGACAGTGCGGCAGCGGTCCAGAAACCAGTCCACAGTGATTAGCAAAGCGATATATTGTGTGGGCAAACCAACGGAAGTGAACACGAGCGTCATCGTCACTAACCCGGCTTCTGGAATTCCTGCTGCACCTACTGACGCAAAAATCGATGTGAGAACGACAACTAACTGCTGTCCCAGATTCAAATGCAGCCCCAGCACTTGAGAAATAAATAATGCAGACATTGCCTCATAAAGGGCAGTACCATCGTTGTTGAAATTTGTTCCAACTAATGCCCCCAAAGAAGCTGATGATTCTCGTAAGCCGATTTTTGTCTGCAAAATCTGAAATGTGACGGGCATTGTTGCTGTTGAGGAGTCGGTGGAGAAGGCTGTAAAAAAGGCATCGGAACCACCACGCAGAAAGTCTAATGGTTTTACCCAAGAACCAAGTCTCACTCTCGTCAGGTAGTAGCAAGCTTGTAACACTAACGCTAATACCACTGCGATAATAAATGCGCCTAAAGATTGAAATGGTGCAAAGCCTATTTCAGCAACAGTTTTAGAGACAATTCCGAAGACTGCTAGGGGTACTAAAGCAATTACCCAATTGAGGATACGGATTACGGCTTCAAATAGAATGCCAATGACTTGTTCGATGGATTGGTATCCTGTGTTACCTTGGGCTACTTGTTCTGATTTGATGGCACGGAGGACGATACCGAAGGAAAGAGCAACAATAATTAGTTGGATAACATTATTATCTACCAGTGGCTTGAGAATAGCTTCTGGGATAAAGTCTTTCACGAGTCCCCAAGGATCGAAAGTTTGATGAGTTGTGTCTGTACTTCCAGGGAGTGCTATACGTCCCCAACTTCCAGGGCGTAGGACGTTTGCAACCAAAAGTCCAATGAGAATAGCGACTGTCGTGTTAGTAATCAGCAGCACTGCTAACCGCCTTCCTGCTGTTCCAGGGATGTGGGTTGTCATTAAGGTGTGCAATACTGCTACGAAAATCAACGGCGTGGCTAGAGCACGGAGTGCTTTGAGTACCAACTCGGCGGGAATTGCTAAGTTTTCGATAAAAGCTTTATTGGCTGGGCTGGGATTTCCTGCACCTAATGCAACTCCTAATGCGACGGCGAGAACAAGGGCGATCGCAATTTGTAAGGCCAGTGGAAGACGCCGCCACAGGGGACGACGAGTCTTCTCTGTTTTCGGTTCGTTCATTGTTAAATATCTAGAAGTGTGTAATGTTAAAATTTAACATCACTTCGGTAGTTAAAATTTTCGGACAAGATAATCGCGATTGGGGACAAATGAGTTAATGTGGTAAACGTTTCTGTTTTTGGCAGTCGGTTGGAAACGCATATGTCCTTCGTACCTCTCCACATTCACAGTGATTACAGTCTGCTTGATGGCGCGAGTCAACTGCCGGATTTAGTTGATCGCGCGATCGCTTTGGGGATGAAGGCGATCGCCCTCACCGATCACGGTGTCATGTATGGTGCTATCGAGCTGATAAAAATTTGCCGTAGTAATAATATCAAGCCAATTATCGGCAACGAAATGTATGTCATAAACGGCGATATTACAAAACAAGAACGTCGTCCCCGCTATCATCAAGTTGTTTTGGCTAAAAACACCAAAGGGTACAAAAATTTAGTCAAAATCACAACAACTTCTCACCTTGTCGGTGTACAGGGCAAAGGCATTTTTTCCCGTCCTTGCGTTAATAAAGAACTATTAAAAGAATATCATGAAGGCTTGATTGTCACCAGCGCTTGTTTGGGTGGAGAAATTCCTCAGGCAATTCTCAGTCATAGACCCGATGCTGCCCGTAAAGTTGCGTTGTGGTATAAAGAAATCTTTGGTGATGACTATTATTTAGAAATTCAGGATCATGGCTCCCAGGAAGACCGCATTGTTAATGTGGAAATCGTGAAAATTGCGCGGGAGTTAAATATAAAAATTATTGCGACAAACGACTCGCATTTTATTTCTTGTTACGACGTTGAAGCACACGATGCTTTACTGTGTATTCAAACGGGTAAATTAATTTCTGAAGATAATCGGATGCGTTATAGCGGGACTGAGTATCTCAAATCCACTGAAGAAATGAAGCAGCTATTTCGCGACCATTTGCCAGAGGATGTGATTTGCGAAGCGATCGCCACTACCCTAGAAGTTGCAGATAAAGTTGAGCCTTACCAAATCATGGGTGAGCCTCGCATTCCCAACTATCCTATCCCATCCGGTCACACTGCTGATACATATGTAGAAGAAGTAGCTTGGCAGGGACTTCTAGAAAGATTAAATCGCAAATCCCGCTCGGAAGTCGAATCAGTTTATAAAGAACGACTAGAATATGAACTGAAAATGATTCAGCAGATGGGGTTTTCCTCTTACTTTTTAGTCGTGTGGGACTACATCAAATTTGCTAGAGATAATCATATTGCTGTAGGACCAGGTAGAGGTTCTGCAGCGGGTTCTTTGGTTGCTTATACTATGCAAATTACCAACATAGATCCCGTACATCATGGACTACTTTTTGAAAGATTTCTTAATCCAGAACGGAAATCAATGCCTGATATCGATACAGATTTCTGCATTGAGAAACGGGATGCAGTCATTGATTATGTAAATGCAAAATATGGGAAAGAAAGAGTTGCTCAAATTATTACCTTTAACCGCTTGACTTCCAAAGCCGTTTTAAAAGATGTCGCCCGAGTGTTAAACATTTCCTACGGGGAGTCCGACAAAATGGCGAAGTTAATTCCTGTTTCACGCGGTAAGCCAACGAAACTTGCGGTGATGATTTCCGATGCAACACCAGCACCAGAGTTTAAAGAAAAATATGACAACGAGCAAAGAGTTCGCCATTGGATTGATATGGCAATCCGAATTGAGGGAACAAACAAAACCTATGGTGTTCATGCAGCAGGTGTAGTGATTTCTGCTGACCCTTTAGATGAAATTGTGCCATTGCAAAGAAATAACGATGGTTCTGTGATTACTCAGTATTTCATGGAGGACATAGAAGCACTGGGATTATTGAAGATGGATTTTCTGGGATTAAGAAACTTGACAATGATTCAGAAAACCATTGATTTGATTCATGAACACCAAGGTTTTAAAATTGACCCCTACGATATTACCAGTCAAGAAAGAAAAGCGCAAAGGATATTAGCGAAAGGTGAGTTTAATACCTTACCGAAAGATGTGAAGAAAACCTACGAACTTTTAGAGGCAGGTGAGTTAGAGGGAGTTTTTCAATTAGAATCTTCCGGAATGCGTCAGATAGTGCGAGATTTAAAACCTTCCAATATAGAAGATATTTCTTCAATTTTAGCACTTTATCGACCGGGACCATTGGATGCAAAACTCATTCCTAAATTTATTGATCGCAAACACGGTAGGGAAAACATCGACTATCCGCACGCTGTTTTAGAACCCGTACTGAATGAAACCTATGGAATTATGGTTTATCAAGAGCAAATCATGAAAATTGCTCAAGATCTGGCAGGATATTCTCTAGGACAAGCCGATCTGTTGCGTCGTGCAATGGGTAAAAAGAAAGTGTCCGAGATGCAAAAACAGCGAGAAAAATTCGTTGATGGTGCGGCAAAAAATGGAGTTAAGAAGCAAATAGCCGAAGAATTATTCGAGCAAATGTTGAAGTTTGCCGAATACTGCTTAAGCTACGATACTGAAGTTTTGACAGTAGAATACGGTTTTCTGAAAATTGGCGAGATTGTGGAAAAAGGAATTGAATGTTGTGTATATACTGTAGACAGTAACGGACATGTGTACACGCAACCTATTGTACAGTGGCACAATCGAGGTCAACAAGAAGTATTTGAGTATTGCTTGGAAGACGGCTCAATTATTCAGGCAACAAAAGACCATAAATTTATGACTACTGATGGGCAAATGTTACCCATTGATGAAATATTTGAACGGGAGTTGGACTTGCTTCAAATAGGAGGGTTGCCGGAGTAACCACAGAAGAAATTAGATTAAGAATTAACAAGCGATCGCCCAATCGTTGACGTTCTACTAACCGGAATATAGCTACTATGACTTACACATGTGTAACTCGAAGGCAGTTTGGGTTTTACCAACACCAAAGGCTCCATTCAACCAAATAATCATCAGTGGTAAGAACTTTTTGACATCGACGACTATAACCTAACATTGATTCAATACCTAATAACGGTAGGAAAGTGCAAAAAGCACTACGTTGATGGAGTCAGGGCTGTATGATGCTACAACGGGAGGCAAATTTGAGCATAAGGCTGCACTTGTCTTTTGTATGTAGTCTGCTACAGTGACAGAAATGTAAACGAGAGAACAGATTCTTTGCCGCTCAGCGACCGGTCGTTTGCTCCAGGTGTTCGGGGTACCGAGCTCCTTGCACCCTGATTTTGGAGGCGGCGTAATCAATGTCATGCAGATCGTCGGGCGTGAGTTCGACTGAGACTGCCCCGATGTTTTCGTCCAAGCGATGCAGTTTCGTGGTGCCTGGAATTGGAACAATCCACGGCTTCTGGGCAAGCAGCCAGGCGATCGCGATCTGAGCAGGTGTTGCTTGCTTCCGTTCTGCAATGGTGCCGAGCAGATTAATCAGTCCCTGATTCGCCTTGAGAGCTTCCGGCGTAAAGCGAGGTAAGGTGCTGCGGAAGTCGGAACTGTCGAAGTTTGCGTTCTCGTCTATCTTGCCCGTGAGAAAGCCTCTGCCCAAGGGGCTGTACGGCACAAAACCGATTCCGAGTTCCTCAAGGGTTGGTATCACTTCCTTCTCAGGAGTCCTCGTCCACAGTGAGTATTCGCTCTGGAGAGCAGTGACCGGCTGAACCGCGTGCGCGCGACGGATCGTTTGCACTCCGGCTTCAGAAAGACCAAAGTGCTTAACTTTACCTTCCTCAATCAGGTCCTTCACCGCTCCTGCCACGTCTTCGATTGGCACATTTGGGTCAACACGGTGCTGATAGAGCAGATCGATTGTCTCGACCTTGAGTCGCTTGAGCGAGCCCTCCACGGCCTTCTTAATCTGCTCCGGCCTGCTATTCATTCCTGGCGCACCTTTCATCCCGCGAGGATCTAAATCAGGACTCAGATTGAACCCGAATTTGGTGGCGATGACCACTTGCTTGCGGAAGGGAGCGAGGGCTTCGCCCACAAGCTCTTCATTCAAGAACGGGCCGTAGACTTCCGCAGTGTCAAAGAATGTGATGCCGCGTTCGACGGCAGCCCCCAGAAGAGAGGTCATCTCCTGCTTATCTTTGGGCGGGCCATAGGAAAAGCTCATACCCATGCAGCCGAGTCCGATAGTTGAGACTTCCAGATCACTGTTTCCAAGTTTTCGTTTTTGCATTGTGCTTTCTCCTTCCTTAGTACTATTAGTAGCTTCACTATCATTGACAGAGGGCAAATCGCTTTTCATTTATGCCGCTCCGCCATGTCGGTTATTCAGATTTGAGAGAAGCCATATCGATGGAGAAGCGGTACTTCACATCAGATTTGAGCAGTCGCTCGTAGGCTTCGTTGACCTTCTGGATGGGGATGACTTCGACATCTGCGGTGATGTTGTGCTTGCCGCAAAAGTCGAGCATCTCCTGGGTTTCGGCGATGCCGCCGATACTTGAGCCGGAGAGACTGCGGCGGCGCATAATGAGGCTGAATGCCCCGACCTCCAGGGGCTTCTCGGGTGCGCCGACAAGGGTAATGTTGCCGTCGCGGCGGAGCAGGTTGAGATAGGCGTTGATGTCGTGATCGGCGGAGACGGTGTCGAGGATGAAATCGAAGCTGCCAGCGTGCTTCTGCATCTCCTCGTTGTTGCGGGAGACGACGACTTCGTCGGCACCGAGGCGGAGCGCGTCCTCCTTCTTATTGGGGGAGGTGGTGAAGACGACGACATGGGCTCCGAACGCACGGGCAAACTTCACGCCCATGTGGCCCAGTCCCCCGAGACCGACCACGCCTACTTTCTTGCCCTTCGTGATGCCCCAGTGGCGCATGGGCGAATAGGTGGTGATACCAGCACAAACGAGCGGCGCAACCCCGGCGAGATCGAGGTTGGACGGAACTTGCAGAACGAAGCGTTCATCGACGACAATGCTATCAGAGTAGCCACCATAGGTGACGCCTTCAAGATACTTGTCTGTGGAGTTGTAGGTGAGAGTCAGGTTCGGGCAGAACTGCTCAAAGCCAGCTTTGCAATCGGGGCAGGTACCGTCCGACTCGACCATGCAGCCGACCGCAGCGAGATCGCCGGGCTGGTACTTGGTAACTGCCGAGCCGACCTTAGTGACACGGCCGACGATCTCATGACCAGGGACAATTGGGTAGACAGTGGACATGATGCTGCTCCACTCGTTACGCACCGAATGGAGGTCGGAGTGGCAGATGCCGCAGAAGAGGATTTCGATCTGTACGTCGTGTTCGGTTGGATTGCGCCGTGGGATATTGGTATAGGACAGGGGTGATGTTGCACTGTCTGCGGAATAAGCTTTCGTGTTGTACATATGTAATACTGTTGCTTCTATTTGTTTACTATTGGCGCTTGATATTGCTCGTCGCTGACCTGTTCCATCCACTCCACGAGCTTGCCGTCGAGCTGTTCAGAGAATGGCGAATCATTCATCCCGTCACTGATTCCTAAGAAGGAATACAGTGAGGGACTTCTGCTCGCAAGAGTTAAATAAAAATCCAGAATGCTTAAAGAAGCCAAAATCATTATTCATTGCTTTAGCTTCATTCTAAGAATCCTAAAGGGCAAGCAATATAACGATCGTCTAAAATCATTGTACAATCCTGCAAACTTAGAAATGAACGCTGCCAAAACGAGTGAAAAGTCCGATATGGATTTAATGAACGACAAGCAGGCAAAGCGCTCTGTAGACAGAGCGCAAGCCAACGGAGACGAACTGACTCTCGCTATTGAAGGGAGCAGGGGGCAGGGAGCAGGGAGCAGGGGGCAGGCTTGAAAGTCTCGTGGTTTCCGTGTTTTCTCATTAGTTAATGTCCTAATCTACCTGGCAACTGCTATATCTGATGTTTTGGCGCATTGGGCGCAACTTCAGACAGCGATGCTTGCGGCGAGCTGCGAAGATCGCCTCCCTTCAAACTACCTGAAAAGGGGAGAAGCCGCAGAAATTGCGTTCCACACTATATTTCCCCGTTTGGCAGTTGTACGTGATTTTACAATATATAGAACGCTTGAGAGAACTAGTAGTCTGTCAAGGAATTAACATTCCA
>JAQYWN010000013.1 GCA_029379265.1 Rhizonema sp. NSF051 | reverse complement strand
AAGATACCTTTTCTGGTGAAAAAAGTTAAATCTGAATTAAAAAATAAAATTCACGAATTAAAACCAATACCAGAGATTCAAGAAGCCTTGATAACACTCAAAAGTGAAGGAAACAGACTGGGAATTGTTACTTCTAATTCTCAAGAAAATGTAACAGAATTTCTCAAGGTAAACGATTTAGAACAGCTATTCGACTTTGTTTATTCAGGAATTACAATTTTCGGGAAAACAACAATAATTAACAATGTATTAAAGCAAAAGCAAATAAAACCTCAAGAAGCAATTTATGTCGGAGATGAAACTAGAGATGTGGAAGCAGCACAAAAAGCTAATATTAAAGTAGTTGCAGTGGCGTGGGGTTTCAACTCAAAACAAGTCTTAGCTAAACAAAATCCAGATTTTCTGATTGATAGACCAAGCGAACTTCTAGACGTTGTAAAAAATGCTACATTCTAGATTTCCTAGATCCCCGACTTCTTTAAGAAGTCGGGGATCTGTGTCTATAACATCAGTAAACCCAACCGTACGCCAACAGTCACAGCTTCAGTGCGCGTGGAAACACTCAATTTTTGAAATATAGATGAGACGTGAAATTTAACAGTATGCTCAGAAATGCTTAAGCGTTTGGCGATCGCCTTATTGCCCAGCCCAAAACCCAGCATCTGTAAAACCTCTATCTCCCTTGGCGTCAACGCTTGCACAGGGTTTGCGATAGCTTCTCGCAAACTTGACTCTTTTAGGGGAAGCAAAGACTCGACAACATCGGGGTGTAGCACTACCAATCCTGAAGCGACTGCTTCAACAGCAGCTAGAATCTCCGACTCCGTGCTTGCGTGAGTTAATATCCCTCGAACACCAGAATTAAGGTAAACTTCTAAATCAATGCTGTCGATGTCAGTAAAAACAATAATTGCCACAGATGCATCCTGAGACATATCTGTTAATTGGCGCAGAACATCAATCGGGTGGTAGTCAGAATCCCTGTGAGGAATTGAAACTAGCAGCACCACATCGGGTTGTAATTGCAGAACTTCTCCTGTCAGTGCATCTAAGTCTGATGCACTACTAGTTAAGACAGTCAATTTAGGATTCGTCGTCAGCACAGCTGACAAACCCGCCCTGACTACTGGATTCGTCGCAATTACCAACACCCGAATCATACCGCCCCCGCTACAGTTTTACCAGTTGGTAAAACAACATGACAAACTATTTGCTTACCACCCCGTAAAACTTGTAGTGGCAATACATCGTTCCTGTCAGTAAGATTAAGATAGTTGTTAAGATCTAATGGTTCCTTAAACAACTGTCCCGACACTCCCACAAGCACATCACCAATTTGCACACCAGCAGTTTCAGCAGCACTTCCAGAATTAACTGATAACACCAAAAATCCCAAAGTCCGTTTGTTTTCAGAATCTGGTGTCTCTACAACCACTGGTTGAACTGTAACACCCAGGTTTTGACGACGACGACTACGTAAAAAATTCTCTACCGCCTCGCTGGGTATTGCTACAGCCAAACCGTCAGCAATCATCGTATTAATACCGATGACTCGACCGAGACAGTCAGCAAGCGGACCACCAGAATTCCCAGGAAACAGCTGAATATCAGCCATGATAGCACGCGGATGATTAGTATGAATAATTCCAGTCGTGACAGTACCCTTGTCAGCAAAAGGATTTCCCACGGCCAAAACCAACTCACCGACTCGCAAAGCTTTGGTATCTCCAATAGTTACTGTTGGTAAGTCAAGCGCAGCAATTTTCAAAGCGGCTAAATCTCGCTGTGGATCAAAGTGTGTCCGCACGGCATCAAAAACCTGCCCATTCCATTCGACAGTTACAGTATTGCTCGTTGCAACATGAGCATTAGTGATAATCAATCCGTCAGATGTCCAAATGACACCGGAACCGCTGCCCGAACTACGAGTTTGTACTTGTACGGTACTTTGGCGTAGTTGTTCTGCTACCGATGCTAGCTGAGTCGTGATGTTAATAAATGTAGTCATTTGTTAGTTGCTGGTTATTAATTGTTAGTTGTGGATTATTGCTTTTTATACCAACTACTAACCACCAACATCGGTTGGTTTTTCGCCGATCGCGATCGCTAACTCAATCAACGTTCCACCTCGGAGAATCTGCGCTTTGACATTTTTCCCAACGCGATCGCTGCTATTGAGAAGTGCTAATACATCAGCCGTATCGTTGACGAAAGTGCCATCAAAGGAAATTAACACATCCCCAAGTAACACACCTGCAGTGTAGGCAGGGCCGTTTGCTTCGACATTAACCACAATCACCCCACCCGAAGAGGTTAAATTTAGTGAGGTTTTTAGGTTTTCTGGCAAGCGTACAGGCTGCATTCCCAAACCTAGATAACCCTTAGCAATACGTCCCTTTGCTAGCAGTTGATCAATCACCCGATTAACTGTCGTCTCTGGAATTGTCAGAGCGGTTCCACGCCGTCCCGATGTGTTCATTCCTACAATACTCCCTGCGGCATCTACGAGTGGTCCACCTGCAAAGCCACGGTAAAGCGTAATATCTGGACGGATGAAGGAGTCAATATTACCACCACTCATGCTCCGCCAAGCACCACTGACAACACTGACAGCACCCATAGCTGCTTTGATATCACCCTCGCCGCTTCTTGCTAGTCCCAGTACAAGATGACCAACTTTCAATGTTGTAGCGTCACCGATTTTCGCCACTGGAAGTTCAACGTTTTGTAGTTGAAAAACTGCTACATCTGTGCTAGGGTCACGACCCAAAATTGTCACTGGCACTATACGCCGATCCGGTAGAGTAACAGTAATTTCTTCGGAACGTTGCAGTAATTCATCAGAGGTAACGATTATACCATGACGCCAGTGAATACCACTAGAAGAAATCCTTCTGCCAATATTAACTGCAACAACAGTTTGTCCGGCTTGCTCTACAGTATCTGCTAAATTTTGCGACAAAGCCAGTAGGGTATTTGAGGACATAAAATTTCTCTAATTATTGAGGGTTTGCGATTAGATGAGAAAGGAATAATTCTCAACTCATCTCTAAAACCTATAATGCGGTTTTATCCTCACAGATGACATCAGAAAAATGGGGAGAATCCACCCTAGAAAATTGTCTAGTATTGCTAAACGGAATTGAAAATGCTTAGATTATTAACTATTCTGTTCTCTCTGTACTAGTTCACGAGGAACGGAAATAAAGAGCCCAAACTAACCAGCAAATAACCCTATATTTATGTCTTTTTAATTGTTAATTCCAAGAATTGGAAGAAACTTAAACTGTAAGTTTATCTCGGAGAAAAGAGATACAAGTGTCTATTTTTTCGTTTATCTTACGTACACTAAATAAAATAAGAATTTTCACCGGAACTTTCCGAAATAGATAGTAAGTCTTGTGAAGAAAAGAATAACATTAAGAGATTTTACTTATGAACCGCACAATGGATTTCCTTTTTACAGATTCCTTCGCTTTTGCTATTAACGCCACCTTGGGTGCATTGCTTCGTACCAAGATATGTAACTACTCTTGGGACGAGGAAGATAAAAACGATAAACCAACAGAAGAGACTCACGATTCCCATGTCAACTAAACTTAAAAATAAGTCATTCATCACTAACCATGATGAACATGGCGATCGCCAGTTTTGAAGATAAATATCGTTAGCTTATCTAAAGATGTGAGAATAACAAGAACCAAATCCCCGACTTCTCGCTTGAAGTCGGGGATCTTAATCTGAAGCGTTTAATTTACAATTACTTTAGGGAGATCGATAAAAATACATCTCCCGCAGTTCATTCTAGATCTGAGGTATCCAGTCGCGCTCGTTAACAGGTGGATTTTCCCAAAAGCGAAGCTCGCTCTTAGTTTTATACACATGACGGTCGAATTATTTACTGGTAATTGCCTGAGGGGGCGATTAGTTAAAAAACTTCCTACCACTCTTCAAGGTGAGTTACGTCCACTCTTTACTACCACCAATAATTGCTTGAATTATACTCCCGAGTAAAGATAAAAATGCTGTGGCTAATAAAAAGAGCATTAAACTAGCAAGGCTAGCAAAGGGAGAGATAATAAATAATAGTAAAAATCCAAAGAGCAGAATTTTTATCAGTATTTTATTCATCGCTTTACGGCTAAACAATAGAGCGCAGACTGTAGGGGCGGGTTTGATCGGAGATTGTATTCACTAAGATGTTGTTGCCATTAAATCAGCCCCTACTACCTGATTTAATTTACCACTACGGAAACCCTCTAAATCTAGAGTTACGTAAGTAAAACCAATCTCCTGAAATGCGGAAACTACTAGTTTTAAATCTGTCGTCAGCACAAAATCTTTAATTTGTTCTGGTGGTAATTCAATTCTTGCTGTATCTCCAATGGATCGTACGCGCAAATTTTTTAAACCCAGTTTGCGCAGGTAAATTTCTGCTCGCCCAACTCGTTGTAACTTAATAACCGTAATCTCTTCGCCGTAGGGAAAGCGAGAACTCAAACAAGGTTGAGCGGGTTTATCCCACCAAGGTAAACCTAGTTGTTGTGACAGTTGACGGACTTCGGCTTTAGTTACACCAACTTCCGAGAGTGGCGATCGCGCACCTCTTTCACGTGCTGCCTGAATTCCCGGACGATAATCACGCAAATCATCAGCATTTACTCCATCAACAACGTATGGATAACCCAACTCTCTAGCTAAGGGTTTAAGAGTGTCGTGGAGTTCACTTTTACAAAAATAGCAGCGGTTGACAGGGTTAGAGGTGTAATTGGGATTCTCTATCTCGTGAGTTTTGACGATTTTATGAGTAATCCCGATTGTTGCTGCTTGAATCTCGGCATCTTCTAACTCTTCAATTAAAAGTGCTGGAGAAAGAGCAGTCACAGCTAAAGCGCGATCGCCGAGAGTATCATAAGCAATCTTGGCGACCAAAGTACTATCAACTCCACCAGAATAGGCAATCAAAGCTTGCTCCATTTCTGTAAACAAAGCTTTTAATCGCTCAAGTTTTTCTGCCAAAATCATTATTTATCCAGCCATTATCTGCAACATACGGATTCTATTGTAAGAGATTGGAGAGCTGGGGTTCTCTCCCTCCAGTATTGTTTAGATAGTTCTGACTTTACAGAAATATGCACTTCACGTCTTTGAGAGCGGGCTATTCCCCTTTGTTGCTATATTTTGAAACTATAGTGGCTAAAAGTGGTAAATCAATAGGCTTGGAAATATAATCATTGACACCAGCAGCAAGACAAATTTCGCGATCGCCTTTCATTGCCATTGCTGTTTGAGCAATGACTGGGATATTGCGATACTGCTGATGTTCTCGCAGTTGCCGCACTGTTGCCAGACCATTGTTATCTGGAAGATTAATATCTATTAAAATAACTGCTGGGTGTAGATGTTCTAACGATTTCCACATTTGTTCGGTATTTTTTACCCCTGTCACCTGATATCCCAATTTCCCTAGATACGTTTGCATCATCTGAGCGTTGAGTAAGTCATCTTCCAATAACAAAATCTTTGAGTTGGGGAGAGAGGTTTGGGGGGAGGGACGAATAAAGTCATTTTTGATTTTTTCTTTCCCTCTCCTCACCTCAACTGGAGACGGCGAAGGTTGGGCTAGCGCAGTGCTAGCAAGTCGTCTCCCCGAGTAAGAAGACTGAGGCGAACGAGTGTCAGAGT
Source organism: Rhizonema sp. NSF051 (assembly GCA_029379265.1). Taxonomy (GTDB): domain Bacteria; phylum Cyanobacteriota; class Cyanobacteriia; order Cyanobacteriales; family Nostocaceae; genus Rhizonema. The sequence continues at coordinate 22,676 of JAQYWN010000013.1, read as the reverse complement.
CTTCGTCAAGAGAAGACTCTGACGCCTTTAGAGGATGCGAGGATTCGGTAACTCCCGCATAGCAATGCTTCCTCTCTTCTTCCTGTGTGAGTGGCAGTACGATAGTAAAACGCGAACCATGAGCTAGTTCAGATTCCACTTCTACTGAACCGCCATGAAGTTCAGCAAGTTTCCGCGTTACCGCCAACCCTAAACCTGTACCTTCTTCACGAGTCACTACGTTGTTAGCAATTTGGAAATAAGGTTGAAACAATCCTGCTTGATGATCTTTGGATATACCAGTACCAGTATCCCAAACTGTGAAAGACATTGATGAACCGTTGGTTTCCACTTTTAAACCTACAGTTCCTGTCGTTGTGAACTTGAGAGCGTTAAAAAGCAAATTTAACAGCATTTGCTTCACTCGCAAAGAATCTGCTACTAAGTGTGTTGCATTCGGATCTATATCGAGGTGCAGTTTTAAACCCTTATTGGCAGCTTTTTCTTTGACTAATGCGAAAACATTCTGACACAAAGTTTGCACATCAACTTCTTCCCACTGTACTTCCAGTTGGTTAGCTTCAATTTTGGAAAGATCTAAAATATCATTAATGAGAGCCAAAAGGTGTTTACCGCTAGATTGAATAATATTCAAATACTCTTGGTGACGTTCTTGTGTGGGATCGTAGCCTTTAGCTAAGAGTAAGTGGGTAAAACCGATGACAGAACTTAAAGGTGTGCGGATTTCGTGACTGGTGTTTGCCAGAAACTGGTTTTTGAGTTGATTCGTGCGCTCTAGCTGTTGATTATAGCTTTTTAACTGTTGACATGTTTGTTGTAAAGATTGGGTCTTTCTCACTTGTCTTATTGCTGTCGTGCATTGTGTGGCTGCACGTACTATGAATTCTGTTGTGACTTCAGCGCCTGCATCTTGTATTGAATCACAACCTGCGAGCATCGGTAATGTGGCGATAATGAGCCAACCGATCACTTGATCTGAATTATCTGATAACCGCCAAGCACTTGGAGGTTGTTGATTTTCTAGATACTGCAAGTCAACGGCGTCTATAATTTCTTCCAGTCTCAATTGCAGCTTTCTTCTTTTGCTAACGATAATGCCCTTATGGGCAGATCGCTGTTGAGATGAAGAACTAGAAACATAGCTAACTTTGCCAACGTTTTCAAGTGAATTAAAGATCGCGATCGCCACTTTTGTGTTGCTCAACGCACTGTTTAACTCATTTACCACTGTTTGGAAAATTTCTGCTTCCAGTGCGGCTTGATTGTTAGTCGTCGAAATCAGACAATCATTGAGATGGTTTTGCAGCTGATTCAAGCTGCGTTCCAGCCACAACTCAGCATGAAGCTGCTGAATTGTTGCCGAAAGTTTTGGCGTTGCATCTACTCGTGAGTTTTGTTCTGGTAAGCTTGAATACTGCTGCATGGTCAACCGGACAGCTAGACCGTTTCAATAAGTTTAACTTTCAACAAAAATACCAACCAGGTTTATGTAGTTTAATACACCCCTACCTCTATATTTATAAATTAAAACTATTTGTGTCAAATCTAACCTTTAAAACAAAAATCTCTGAATAAAATCAATTTGCGGAAATTACTTAAAGCTATGAATTTACAAGTTACTCAGTTAATAATCAATGGCATTGCAGTCGGAAGCATTATTGCTTTAGCGGCTGTTGGATTAACCCTTACCTACGGAATTTTACGGTTGTCTAACTTTGCTCATGGTGATTTTCTCACTCTAGGAGCCTATTTTACACTATTTATCAATTCTTTTGGGGTAAATATTTGGGTGTCTATGGTGCTAGCGGCGGTAGGAACGGTAGTAACAATGCTTTTATCAGAAATGTTTTTATGGTCGCGGATGCGTTCTATTCGTGCTTCGTCCACTTCATTGATTATTATTTCTATCGGTCTTGCTTTATTCCTTCGTAATAGCATTATTTTTATTTGGGGCGGTAGCAATCAGAATTATAATGTCCCAATCAGTCCAGCCCTTGACATTTTTGGTTTGAAGGTGCCGCAAAATCAATTATTGGTACTATTCCTTGCCAGTGTAACAATTTTATTACTACACTACTTGCTGCAAAACACCAAGATTGGTAAGGCGATGCGAGCAGTTGCTGACGACATAGATTTAGCTAAGGTTTCTGGTATTAACGTTGACAAAGTCGTCTTTTGGACTTGGGTGATTGCTGGTAGTGTTACGTCCTTAGGAGGCAGCATGTATGGTTTGATTACAGCTGTGCGACCGAATATGGGGTGGTTTTTAATTTTACCACTATTTGCTTCAGTGATTTTAGGGGGAATTGGCAACCCCTACGGTGCGATCGCAGCGGCTTTCATCATTGGCATTGCTCAGGAAGCCAGCACCCCTTTGCTTGGTTCTCAATATAAACAAGGTGTAGCACTGTTACTTATGATTATAGTGTTGCTCGTTCGTCCTAAAGGTTTGTTTAAAGGTACGATGTAAACCATCAGCAATCAGCCCTTCAACTTGATATAGCTGATGGCTGATTGCTGATGGCTAATAGCTAATTCAAGGATTAATGAGATGGAAGTAAATCGCTGCCACCAGGAAGTTTCCAGCAAGTAGAAGTATGCTGATTACGGTACGAAAGGGAAAAGGTGGTTTAGCTCCCGATTTAGCTACGTCTTTGCCTATTTTTTTGCTGGCAGGTACTGTCTTGGCTTCAGCAGTCATATCGTTCTCTCCTAAATTAAAAACTTCTTAACAAATACCAAAGAGTCGCGTCGTCATGTGAAAATCGTTAAAAATATTTTTGTTGACTTTATGCTTCTACTGAGCAAAAACCAACAAAATAAATTACGTCTATCTAATTTCAGCTTTGTGCTGTCCAAAGTCAAGAGTCTTACTATATATTTTTGCCGATTTACCCCATTACTCCCGAAGCGATATTAGATTACCTAAGCACTTTCTTCTTGAACTCTCCCTAAACGGTTATCTAAGAAAGCAGGTTCTCCTACGGAGTACGAGCAGCAAAGCTCTTTCATTTAATGGTTGACTAATGAACGCTTGCATGATAGGAGCTACGAACTAGAGGTCCAGAACGGACATGACTAAATCCCATTGTCCTGGCTATGTTGCCCAATTCGTCAAATTCTGCCGGTGTCCAATACTTTTGTACTGGCAGATGCTCTAAGGAAGGACGCATATACTGACCGATTGTCAGGCGATCGCACTCCACTTTGCGTAAATCAGCCATAGCCTCAATGACTTCTTCCACCGTTTCTCCGTGTCCTAACATCAAGCCTGATTTGGTGGGAATAGAAGGGTCAATTTCTTTAACAATTTGTAGCACTAAGAGCGAGCGATCGTACTTTGCTCCCCGACGTACTGGTGCTTGTAAGCGTCGCACCGTTTCAATATTGTGGTTGTAGCAAGCTGGCTGAGCATTGACAACCAGATGTATCCGCTCGCGTTGATGTAGCGCTTGCCTACCAGCACCGCCCCAAAAATCTGGCGTTAACACCTCAATTTGAGTTTCTAGGTTCAACTTGCGGATAGTCTGTATTGTTTTGACAAAGTGTTCGGCTCCTTGATCTGGTAAGTCATCACGAGCCACAGAAGTTAGCACTACATAATTTAATCCCAAAATTTGCACTGCTTCTGCTACCTTTTGCGGTTCTTCCAAGTCAACAGGCATAGGCGCATGACCTTTATCTACTTGACAAAAAGCGCATGATCTAGTACAAGTAGGTCCCATTAATAAGAAAGTCGCAGTTTTTTGGGCGTAGCATTCCCCTCGGTTAGGACAACGTCCTTCTTCGCAAATTGTATGAATTTGACGTTGCTTAATAATGCGTTGTACAGTAGAAATTTCGCTGGCTTTGCCTATCGAGCGACGCAACCAAGTTGGGATTGCGCTAATTTCTGACTTAGATTCGGTTTTTTTTGGTAAAGTCATTCGATTTTGGATGTCCGGATGAGTGGATGGTTAAAAAAACCAACCGTAAGAGTGTAAACTTTTACCGCAAAAGAGATATTGTCCAACAAGTTCTGGAGTACAACCAGATTCATATAGCGTTCTCATGAAGTAAATTCTGACTGTATACGATCCTATCTTTTGAGAACGCAAATGCGTAGTTGAGAAGTGATCTATGAAGTTTTTTTAAGTTCAAGAAAAATATCGTAACGTGTACTTCGATTATCGCTAACAGCAGTTGTTACCCCAATTGAACGTATTGCTTCTAACAAAGTTTCTTGAGCGGGGAACATCTGTGGTAAGAGCAAATTTTTATCAGCACGATCCACATCTAGAAAAAACTGACCATTTATAGGATTCAGTTCAAAAGGAACGCTTTGTTGGAATAGAGTATTGCTAGCTAATGTTTTGGTTGGTTTAGGAATAATTTTACTGGTAACAGGAGCACCCAAAGAGAGGAACGCAACGTCTCCATCTAACCAGCCGTGAGTGGCAGTTAAAGTTCCCAGAGGTGCAATCCAGTTGACAACTGGTTCACCTTCTAGTTTTCCCTGTTCGATTTGGAACTGGTATTGAGTTTTCATGACGTCGTCCAGTTTTTTTAAGGATGTTTCAGCACTAGAGCGATCGCTTGCGTGTACCATGAACATCAAAGCTACACGAAAATTCTCTGGCGGTGTACCTTGTTTGGAACTAGTGGGAATCACTGAAATAGCATACTCACCGGACATCCAACTTAGTAAATCTTGATCTAAATCAAGGTTAATATATGATTTTACGTTTTCACGCAGTTCTTGCGGTGGTATTGGTGAGAGTGGATTTCCTTGGAAGGTGAGAACGTAGTCTGCCCAAAACCGTCGTAAATTACTACCAGACAGCATCACTAAAGTTTCTATCGGTAATCGGTTTTGCATTTTTCCAGCTTTATTTTCTATAGCTAGCACTCGTTGACTATTCGGATTGAGCCAGGAAACTCCCTTCAAGCTTATCCCGGATGAAGCTAAGGTGATTGTCCCCGCTAATCCTTGGTTGCTTTGAAGTAGACTCAAAACTTGAGCAGGCAATTGGTGGAGTGGAGACGCAGCCGCAATTTTGGCCGAGAAAGGCACATTCACATAAAACTGAGCAAAAGGTTGAGAGGTAGCTATTTTTGGCAGATTCTCGGCAAAACCAGGAGTTGTCGCCAAGGAGACTTTTTCTTTATAAGCGTCAATCGCTCTTTCTATGGTTTTTGAGCGATCAGTAATAACGACGAAACGCTCATCTAATATGGCTGCTGAAAGTTTTTCTCCTGATTCTTGAGTTTCTTTAATGTCGATATTTTTATAGGTGCGATCAATCCATTTACCCCTTTTAAATGCTTTGGGTTGTGCCAAGAGGCTTCTGGCTTTTTCGGGATTTCTTACAGGCAAAACGATTTCAAAAGATTGATCGCTACTATTGACACCGCCATCGGTGGCAACGGGTTTAGATACAGATTTACTCACTTTTGGAGCAAGCATTGCCAGAGTGACTTGATCGCCAACCCAAGGACTAATATCTTTTTGAAAGTCGTAACCGTAATGAGTGAGGATGCGATCGCGTAACTGCACCAGATTTTTATCCAATTCTGCTTGAGTTTGTTTTGTGCCAAACTCCCGCAATTTCTGCCATTGTGTGGAATCAGTTGTCAAAGAAACCGCAAACAAGGCATCTTGGGGAATAATATTTGCACCTGCTGGCAAATCTCTGGACATTGGATATCCTTGAGTTAACAGCCAGTATGACGCCATGCCAGCACCGATAAATAGCCCAGCAGACGAAAGCGTCAAAACCAGAGATGCTTTGTTTTGTTTTTTTCCTGACACAGACTCAACAGGCGCTGCCATCTTATTCCTTCGTTGCTCGTTAAACAGTATATGATGCAGGGTCATTGGTAGTTTATTTGGGTCATAGGCATTGCGAAAGAGATAACGATCTTCCCATTACCTATTACCCATTACCGATTCTAACTAAGTAGGTAGGCGGGAAAATTTACAACTATATAACGAAATGTAAAATCTCTGAAATTGGCTCGTAGTTGCGCTTTAGCGCTCTCTTAACACCAACAAACCATTTTCGGTTTATTTCCGCCCACCTACTTATATGACTAGCAAATAGACATTAATTACCTACGCATCTCCCAAATACTTTGTTAAATAAGGTGAAAAAACTTCATAAATTAAAGTCAAAGGTAGCCCGTGATGCCAAAACAAATAGTGGCGACCCCAAAAAGGTCCCTTCTCATTAAAACCTACCTCTAAAGCATCTGAGTGACCGTAATAAATACCTTGGACATCTCGGTATAACTCTGTCCGAAGACGAGCTAGACTTGCCCAAATAGGTAATGAACGATTTTGTAAGTACTCATCTACATGAGATGCTTCCCACCAAGAGGCAGCATATGCCAACCGCTGACCGGAGGAAGTACGCAGCCAAACTTGTCGCCGCAATCGTGGTCCGGGTAAAGCCTGGATCAAGTTAGGAGCTTTATCCAAGTCCATACCAATAAATGACATATCAATAACATCCACTTCTGTCGGTTCACCTGTGAGTAGTTGTAAGTGACGAGTTGGCGAACCATCGCCCAAAAGTAGCATTTGCCAACAAGGGGAAAGCTGAGTATGAGGCAAACCGTGCTGAATTTCCTCTTCCTGACTCTGCCAAATTGGAGTCAGACAATGCCAGCCCCCTGGCAGTGCAAAATTATTTGTTGGTGTAAAAGTTGCAGTCAATGTTCTTTACAAAACTTTACTTATTTCTCTAAAGGATCGAAGCTTATACCGTTTCTCCATGAAGCGGCACTAAATAATTTCTTAGCCCCGTAAAAAGGAGGGATTAGGGGGATCTGAAAAGTTGCATCTTTATATAGAAATGATATTAGACACCTTGTAGCTCGCTTAGAGCATCTCGGTCCAATCCTTTTGTTGAACTGAACCCTATACTCAGAACAGAGGTTTCTATTGATACAAATTACATAGCTGCAATCTGCCATTTGGTTTTCCTTGTAAAAAAGCTGTTAGCAACTATAATCAGCCTTCTGGCTAATTGCTAACAGCTTTAATGCGGATGGCGAGACTCGAACTCGCAAGCCAAAGGCACACGCCCCTCAAGCGTGCGCGTATACCAATTCCGCCACATCCGCTGGTTTTTCTAAATATAGAATATAGCATAAAAAATAGCTTGCAGCATATGTCGATCAAATAAATATAATTTTTCTATTGGGACTTGACTTAATAGAGGCACTATATTTTGGTAGAAACCTGGTTTTTTGCAGAAATTATCACAAACTGACACTCTTGTTCCAAAAAAAGTTAGTTAAGGACTCTAAAATTTCTTCAATAGGTATATCTGACTTATAACAACGTCGTAGCTGCATAAGGTGTCAAGTGTTTTTTGTAGTATTGTGTAGTATTACAATTGTACACGCCCACAGACTCCCACCAAAGACAAAAAGCTGAATCCTTTCCTAATATTTGGGATGAAGCTTAAGAAACTCTGGTCAGAATTTGAAAGAAGAGCGAGAGCTTTGTTTGAAATTTGACAGAAATAACGTCAATCTACTAGACTGAGATCGAAACGAAAAAATGAAGTTTGACAAAATATTAATTGCTAATCGGGGAGAAATTGCTCTTCGCATTCTCCGCGCTTGTGAAGAAATGGGGATTGCGACTATTGCAGTGCATTCCACTGTTGATCGTAATGCTCTCCACGTCCAACTCGCTGATGAAGCCGTTTGTATAGGCGAAGCGAAAAGCAGTAAAAGTTATTTGAATATTCCCAATATTATTGCGGCTGCTTTGACACGTAATGCTAGCGCTATTCATCCAGGTTATGGCTTTCTGGCAGAAAATGCTCGGTTCGCCGAAATATGTGCTGATCATCATATTGCCTTTATTGGTCCATCTCCGGAAGCTATTCGGCGGATGGGAGATAAATCTACGGCGAAAGAAACCATGCAAAAAGCAGGAGTGCCGACGGTACCGGGTAGTGATGGTTTGATAGATTCCGAAGAAGAAGGATTGGCGACAGCGAATAAAATCGGCTATCCAGTGATGATCAAAGCGACAGCTGGTGGTGGCGGACGGGGTATGCGGCTGGTGCGTTCTGAAAGCGAATTTTTCAAATCCTTTCAAGCTGCACAAGGCGAAGCTGGCGCAGCATTCGGCAATTCCGGCGTTTATCTAGAAAAATTTATTGAGCGTCCCCGCCACATTGAATTCCAAATTTTAGCTGATAACTACGGTAATGTTATCCACCTGGGCGAACGGGATTGCTCGATTCAGCGCCGGAATCAAAAGCTGTTGGAAGAAGCTCCCAGCCCGGCTCTTGACTCAGATCTCCGAGAGAAAATGGGACAAGCTGCCGTGAAAGCTGCTGAGTTCATTAACTATACAGGGGCAGGGACTATCGAGTTTCTCTTAGATAGATCGGGTCGCTTCTATTTTATGGAAATGAATACGCGGATTCAAGTGGAGCATCCTGTTACGGAAATGATTACTGGAGTGGACTTAGTTGTCGAACAAATTCTGATTGCCCAAGGAGAAAGGTTGAAACTGACTCAAGACCAAGTTGTCTTACGTGGTCATGCGATCGAATGTCGCATTAACGCCGAAGATCCCGACCATGACTTTCGTCCGGCAGCAGGACATATCAGTGGTTATCTTCCTCCCGGAGGTCCCGGAGTCAGAATTGATTCCCATGTTTACACCGATTATCAAATTCCTCCTTATTACGATTCTTTAATTGGTAAGTTAATTGTTTGGGGGGCAGACCGCCCTACTGCTATTAATCGAATGAAACGTGCCCTGCGGGAATGCGCAATTACGGGATTACCTACTACCATTGGGTTTCATCAAAAAATTATGGAAAATCAGCAGTTTTTGCAGGGTAATGTTTACACCGATTTCGTGCAGGAGCTAAAAACACAAGTGTAATATCATACTTTTATTATACTAGTAAGGGCGTTAAGACTTTAAGAAGAACTACATCCCTCTAAGTAGGGCTTGCTGAATAAAAGTGTCAGGAAGTCCAGATAAAGGGTTCTTTATTTCTTGGCAATATGCTTTAGAGACTTATTCAGCAAACCCTAAGTAAATCTATGGCGATTTAAATCAGAATCGTAAAGTGGCGAAACTCATTGGAGAGAAAACTCAAAGGCAATAGATTTCACAGCTTGACAAAGAAAGGCTTCGGACATCCGGCAGTTATGTCAGAGGATTAAAAATCATACATTCGTGTGAAGCTCTAGGGACCAAAGCTTCGGTCCCCAGAGCTTCAGGTGATATCATGTCCGGTAAATTAACCTTAATTCCGTCTGAACCCCGCCCCACTCCTCGCTTGCGCTTAGGGGTTAGGGGTGGTGTTCTTTTATTCTGGGTAATTTGACAGACATCATCTGAGTTGCGCCCACTACTGAACAGAGATTTGTGCGCCCGGAGCGCTGGCTTCATAGGCACAAGACGGTTCCTCTCCTGACTTGCGGGTGGGATCATTGCAGGCTCAACAATTTACGTTAGTAAAGTCAGCAATCCTTGCTGACCTAGTAGAATTTCCCGTAATAAACTGAAAATACCAACCCAAATGATCGGAGTAATGTCCACTCCGCCAATGGGTGGGATCAGCTTTCGTAACGGAATCAAAAAAGGTTCCGTTGGCCAAGCTACCAGGTTAAAGGGCAATTGATTGAGATTCACTTGGGGGTACCAAGTCAAAACTATCCGAAAAATAAACAAGAATATCATTAGACCCAACAAGGGGTTGAGAATCCAAGCAGTCAGGTTAACACCACTCATGGTTTGAAGCTCTTTGTCTATGAGAAAAGAAAAACTCGTGCTGCTATAAATTTTAAGTTTTGTAAAGCACTCTCTATAATACTAACGGACTACAGCACTTTCAAAGGTGGGTAAAAACTATATGTAAAGGAGGCTTCTCAAGAAACTGATAGACCAGTAAAATTAATACTAAGAATGTAAAAAAAGGTTGAGATCTATGACGCCTTCTTTAGCAAATTTCCTTTTGAGTTTGTTGGCTGGTGCGGTGATTGTCGTTATCCCAGTAGTAGTGGGATTGGTTTTTGTAAGCCAAAGAGATAAAGTCAAGCGCACATAATGCAGATGGTAGTCTATTAGACTCCCGTTCCACTTCTTCCCGAGGTGCCTTGATGACTTGTATAAAGTTAAGTTTAAATCTCAAGGTTTACACTGCGGCACTTAAGGAACCGAAAGAGTAGCGCTTAAAAGCGTTCGTCTGTGAGATAATTGCCGAATTACTGAGTTCAGCACTTTATCGATACTGTTAGCGGTGAATATAGAGACGCGATTCTGAATGCGTCTCTATATATTATTTCTATTCGCAGTAGTGATTTTAATGATGAGTCGCTAATATAGATTAGACTATTGGGAAAACAGCAATGTTAACTTTTGGGCTGAACTCAGCCAGTGTTCTGGCTCAGGTAAATTTTGGGGCGAACTCAGCCAGTATTCTAGGAATTGTCCTGGCTGTGGCTGGGGCAGCACTTTATTTTCTCCGCACTGTGCGTCCAGAGCTATCACGAGACCAAGATATCTTTTTCGCAGCCGTAGGCTTACTCTGCGGCTTCATTCTCATATTTCAAGGTTGGCGTTTAGATCCAATTTTGCAATTTGGTCAGTTGCTTTTGGCAGGGACAACGGTATTTTTTGCAGTCGAAAGTATTCGGCTGCGGGGTATTGCTACCCAGCAAGCCAAGCGCAATACTCCAATTGTGGACGACGAGCGAGAGGTTAGCGATCGCTATCAATATAACAGGAAGTACCAGGCGGAGGTGGATGCAGAATTAGATCCACTTCCTTATGACTACGAAGAGGAACGCACCCCGCGTGCGAGAATACCGGGTAGCAGGGATAGCCGTTCATCTCGTGATAGTTATTACGATGATGAAACCCGTTCCCGTTCCGAACGACGTACCAGTGAAAGACCAACATCACCAAATAAGACACGTCGCCGCAGTTCTGGAGGTTCAACGAATCGTAACCCAGAAAGGCAGGAAGATGAAAATTTGGGTTCATCTAGATATTCTGATGATTGGGATAGTTCAACAACTCAAGAAAGAAGATCTTCTGATGATAGAGATAGTTCAACAACTCAAGAAAGAAGATCTTCTGATGATAGAGATAGTTCAATAACTGACGAAAGAAGATCTTCAACGCGCCGTAGTGGCACTAAGGGATCTATTCGTCCAGAAAGCCGTGATGAAGATGTAGCTCCTAGACAGAGAAGACGTCGTCCACCGACGGATTCAACTTCAGGGAGGGAACGGGAGGATGATGTCATGCCAAGTGAATACGTAGAATACAAACCTATTGATGCGAGAGATCATGATCCAGACAATCCAGTAAATTTTGAGGAATAAATCTAAACAAGCTGAAGAACATCTGAAGGGGCAACGGAAAAAGCTGAGGTGAAAAAATTTACCCCCGGATGGCTCCAAAAACAAATTTACTGGAGTCTGAGTTTGAGCATATCTTGTTTGCTCGCATCCTGTAGCTACAGTGATATCTCCATTGGACCAACATCTCTTAACAGTCGCTATACTGAAGAGCAACCTGCCTTGAGTGGCAATGGTCGTTTTTTGGCATTTGTCTCAAATCGCAATAGGAGTCAACAACTGTTGCTGTACGATCTCGAACAGCAACAGTTTGTTGATCTGTCTAACTTAAACCGACCGGAGACAATTATCGAAAGTCCTAGCCTCAGCTACACTGGGCGTTACACTGCTTATATTACTAGCGATCAAGGTAGACCGGTGATAGCGCTTTATGATCGCTCTACACAACAATCACAAATTCTTACTCCCACATATCGTGGGTGGTTGAGAAATCCAAATATCAGCCCAGATGGTCGTTATGTCGTATTTGAAACCGCCAGTCGTGGTCAATGGGATATTGAAGTCATAGATCGGGGACCAAATATTGAGTTAGATATTGCCAATGGTGCGCCAGTCTCTGCGCCATAAGGAGAGGGGGAGCAGATAAATAAATAATTCTTAACCCTTGACCCCTGTCTTTAAAGGAAGACTCAATAAAACTGAGCGTCTCTACATGGAAGCTCCTTGTGCCTCCGTTTATCCGCTCCTCCTGACTCCTAACTCACTTATGAAACGCTCTATTTTTCTACCTATATTTGTCACAACTAGCCTGTTAAGTAGCTGTACAGGATACCCTCAAATACTGAGTTATCCTTTTGATTCCGGAGGTCAAAGTCTCAATAGTACAGCTTCAGAATTAAATCCCCAAATTAGTGGGAGATACATTGTTTTTGCCAGTGATCGACGTGGTAGCCAAGATATTTATATGTTTGATACCATAACTCGCAGTTTAATTGATTTACCGGGTTTAAACTCCTTGGATACGATCGCCTCTCATCCTGCGGTTTCTGAGAACGGGCGGTATATCGTGTTTGCTGCTAATCTTCAGGGGCGATCAGCTATTTTCCTTTATGATCGCGAAACACGTCAATCACGCAATTTAACAGCCAATTTACCAGCAGAAGTGCGCCGCCCTACAATTAGCGCTGATGGGAGTCGAATTGCTTTTGAGCAAAGTGTTAATGGGCAGTGGGATATTTCTGTTTATAACCGTTCCGGACAACCACTGAATATACCTCAAGATCCACGCTGAAGTTGAGGTACGTTCGTTAAGAATAAGGAGGTGCGGAATTTGCACTTCCTTACCTCCCTTACCTCCCTTACCTCCTAAATATTCTTGCTTTCAAGTTGAATAGCTTCAATGAGCGCTCGCACTTGTTGAGTGCCTTGGGAAGCCTCAAATGAAAGAGGTAATTTACCTCGAGCTAACATTCGTAACCCTAAAGGCGCGATCGCTAGTAGTCCTTTGATGTCTCTAAAGTAGTTACCCACGACTTGTAAAACAAACTGAGGTTCATTAATCCAACCACCTTGTTTCACCACCTCTACTAATCCGTGACGGTGGCGAATCGAAACGCTGTCCGGGACATCTTTTTGAGCCAGAATTTCCTGTTTAATTTTAGTAATTTGGTCTAATGGTGCAACATCCATTGGACAAACTGAATTGCAGTAAAAACAACGAGTACAGCCCCATACTCCCTTGGTACCTTGGTTGTAGTTTTCCAAGCGGCTTTCAGTTTCATGATCCCGAGAGTCTACAATCATGCGCTGAGCTTTGGCGAGGGCGTGAGGACCGACAAACTTTTCGTCAAACTCACGGGCATTGCACTCCGAGTAGCAAGCTCCACACATAATACAATTGCCAGTTTGATCGAGGTGCGATCGCTCTTCAGGTGTTTGCAAAAACTCTCTTTCAGGCAACTGACGCCCTCGTGTACTCACATAAGGAGCAACCGCCTCTAAATTGTTCCAGAAACTACTCATATCTACGATCAAATCTTTAATGACAGGCATGTTGCCCAAAGGTGCTACCGTTATTTCTGGAACCACATTTGCGTCACTTGCCGATATTTCAGTTTGTTGTAACCTCGCAATTTCACTCCTCACATTTTCCTTGCAAGCCAAAGCCGAACGTCCATTAATTCGTACAGCGCAGCTACCACAAATTGTATTGCGACAATTTTTGCGAAACGCTAAAGTCCCATCTTGCTCCCATTTAATCTGATTCAGACAATCCAGAATCGTATTTCCTCCAGAGACATCCAAAACGTAATTTTGCACAACAGGGGAGGAATCTTGTTTCTGCCGAACAATCTTAAAAATAACTTCCATTTTCACTAACCAAAGTCTTTAAATTACCACACTCACCTGAGGAACGATTGCCACCAGACAGGTTACTCACGTTCTGTAGCTATATTCTTTTTGCTTGCAGAAGGCGTTTTTCGCATTTGCTGGTGGGTGTCATTAAACTAAGTAGGTTTTGCTTCATAGAGACGTTTATCCTTTGTGTCTGATAAAAAGTAAGCATTCAGTCATGAGCTATAAGCTATCAGTAGGTATAACTTGTAAAGGTTATATTTATGTCTAAAAATTTACACAGTTCACTTTGTGCGCTGACTACAGAGCGCTCTGGAACGTGAATGCTTACCTAAGGACGACCCTCCTAATCAGTTATTGTACCGATCAAGTTACCTGCTACTGCTAATAGGCTAATTCTTCAAGAAGCTTTATTTGTAGTTTAAGGATAACCATGAAAATCTAAATTATGGAAGTATTCAATGAGTTTTGCAACAGTTGTGTCAACTTTTAGATCCAGCCGCTGAAAAAAAAAGTTGCTACAAGACATTTCCTCTAACCTTTTGGGTTAGTCCATCCGGCTAAGAGAAACTGACTTTCATCCCCGAACCGAAAATCAGCTAGGAAACTTTTAACTTGCTGGTGTGAGGTTTGAAGGAGAGAGGGAGAGTCTCTCAGGGATTAACGGATTTTCCTAAAGGCTTATTGCTTCTACGCCCTTGACTTAAAAATCTACTTTTCTTTTTGCACATCAGCTTATTCAAATTAAAAATGCCTGACTCTTAATCTTATTCGGTGCTAAAGCACTTACCAGTAAATAAATATCCAGCAGACGTAGACGAGATAAAAATGTTGCCCCCTTGTTTTATTGATCCGAGGGCAGCGTCACTAACTAGTTAGGTAGTTAGCGATCTTCGATCTTCGAGTCTTGGAGCCCTACTGTTGCCTACTGCATTATTGGGGTCAATTTGAGGTCGTATGTCTGAATATTGGGCGAAGCTCGCGCATAGGCGAATCTCCTATCCTGGCGGCAGCTTTGCGGGGGAAGTACCCTGTGCAAACGTGCCTTCAGACTTCACGACTACGACGAGAGATATAGAATAAACGGCAGGGATATTCATTTTTATGGATATGCCTATGACAAAATCTGAATGTTAAGACAACTCAGAGCCATTCATTGGAAAAAATCCTCTAAATGTCGCAAGAGCGTAAATTTTTCAGTTATATAGAATTGTTAAAGCTTAAGATGTTCATCTTGACATCTCAATCCATAAACTAAATTAATTTTTCTAAAAGCCATAGAGCAACACCCACTCTCAAGAGGAATATTTAGAGCGAAATAAATCAGCAAGTTTAATTCAAAATTAAACAACATTTTGCTATTATTAGTCCATGCTAGTATTTTATATAAAATTATGAGGTAGCACGTACCAGTATAAATTGCCGTAAAAGTGCGGTGAATACTGCTTTGTTTCTTCGTAATAAAGTAGAAATGGGAAATTTCACATCTCTACTAGCAGGATAAAAGGGTGATGTCTACATAATCTAAATGGAATCCTATGCTGTCCGTACTCTGGACAAGGGTAGAAAAACCCTAAGACTCAAAGGCAAGAAAAGCAGGATCTAAAAGAAGAAAGCCTGCTATTTCTATGATCTACGACTTATCTGTAGTGGTAGAACTCACCCAATTTGTGAAGGTGGCTTAAAGTCACACCGCCATAATAAGGCCAGAAAAGAAAATTATTTCATTTTCATTGGCAAATGATGGTTAAAATTGCCGTAAAATTACCGAAATTAATGCCTGTGACAACCTCGACCCCTCATTTATTGTGGGTATCCATAAAAGATGAGATGTTCGTCTATATAAGCAGGAATTCACCCTTGATATTAGGGTTTTAAGTAGTTTTGTGCCGGTGTCAAGAAGCCAAATACAGGCAAGAAACCGCATTGTTTATCAGTTTGGAGAGAGTAAGGATATTTTGAGCGTAATGACTGAAACTGCAACCACGCCGCTAACCGGAAAATCACTGCTTGCTAAGGTAAAAGAACTTTCAACCTTACCACGGCGAGAGAGAGCAAAGCAGTGTGGCTACTATACGGTTACTAAAAATAACCAGGTTCGTGTTAATCTTACCGATTTTTATGACGCTTTGCTGTCGGCTCGGGGAATTCCTCTTAGTCCCGAAGCACCTAAAGATGGTCGCGGACGTGAACCGACATACCGGGTGAGTGTCCATCAAAACGGTCAAATTGTTATTGGTGCAACCTATACCAAAGCAATGAATCTAAATCCTGGTGATGAGTTTGAAATTAAGCTGGGATACAAGCATATTCACTTGATACAAGTCGATACTGATAAAAAAGGACTCCAACCAGAAGATGTAGATGCCGAATTAGAAGATGAGGATGATGAGTATGATGAGGATGAAGATGAGGATGAGGATGATGAGTAAATCTCTCGCTTCTGATGAGTTGAGAATGATTCAATCATAAATAAGGTAGACGGCTTTCGGGAACTCCATAAAATAAACACCTGTTAGGACTGTCAGAAATTAATATAGAGACGTTACATGTAACGTCTCTATATTGTGCATTGCAGGTAAGCAACGCTATAAAATTATCGGAAATATCTTACCCAGTCATGGGTGCTGTGTTTTTTAATCTTTCACTCTTCTCAAAAGCGGTAAGGTGGACATTGCCTGAAATGCGAGAAAATTAGGGTTTGAGAATACGTGCTTTGCGATGCCAATATTATGAAAATCTCCTTGTTGATATTAATGCAAGATGTCAGTTTTACCTACTTTTCTCGTGTTACTAGAGTCATTACTCAACTCCTTAGCGTCATTTTTAAAAGATGCACCAGCACTGATCGCGGTTATGGCTTTTTTTATTGCTTGGATAGGATGCTGGTTACCAGTAGTAGCAGTCTTCTCTAAGGCACTTAAATTGCAGCCAGAACAAAAGTTGCCTTTAATAATATCTCTATACCTCATAGCTCCCTTGATTGTCTGGGGAGCTAGCAGGTTTACTAACACAAATTTCTTAGATTACGGTTTAGTAGGAAATATTTCTCTTCTCAGTTCTTTGGGACTGGGATTTAGTTTGGGAATCCTTATTCTAGCTATTGTTTTTACCTTGCAGTTTGCTAGTGGTTGGTGTTATTTTCAATGTCATATCAAGCAAGTACAATCTATATTGCTGCCTAGTTTATTTGTAGCATTATTAGTTGGTGGCATAGAAGAGTTAGTTTTTCGAGGTTTCCTCTTCACTCAATTAACACAGGATTATTCAATTTGGGTAGCAGCCGCAATCTCTAGCTTAATTTTTGCGCTTCTACACTTAGTCTGGGAACAACGAGAAACTATACCGCAAATTCCTGGATTGTGGCTGATGGGAATGGTATTAGTTTTAGCACGCCTTGCTGATGGTGGGAGTTTAGGTTTAGCTTGGGGACTACATGCGGGGTGGATCTGGGCGATCGCCTCTACAGACACAGCACAACTTATTAAGTATACTGGTATTGCCCCTGAGTGGGTAACAGGTCAAAATCAGAAACCTCTAGCTGGTATGGCAGGAATCGTTTGCTTGCTGCTCACGGGGTTGATTATGGTTTTTTTCTGTAAATATTCAATTTCATGAAGGCAATGACCGTGTTTTTACGCCTGCTAATAAGAGCAATTAACGACCAAAATATAAGGAGTACAGAAGACGATATAAATTAAATTAAATTAAATTAAATTAAAGTTTATGGATAACTCGCTTACTAAGCAAGTGAGCCCTACTCAAGAAATATTCTTACACCGCATTGCGAATCGTATTCGGCAATCTTTGGAACTGCAAGACATTTTATCGGCGACAGTGGCGGAAGTACAATCATTTCTCGGTACTGACCGTGTCAAAATTTACCAGTTTCAACCAGATGGTCATGGATTAGTGATTGCCGAGTCGATTCAAGAGAATCGGTTGCCTCCACTACTGCGGCTAAATTTTCCGGCAGATGACATTCCGCCCTATGCCCTTGAATTATTTGTTAGGGCACGCCAGCGAAGTATCGTCAATTTGACAACACATGAGATTGGTACCAGTCCTCTTGATTGCCCGGAAACAGGCAAACCGTTAGACCAGCAAGATATTCGCTATCGTCCTGTCGATCCTTGCCATGTAGAATATTTAAGGGCAATGGGCGTGAAATCTTCAGTTGTCGTGCCGATTGTTTTAGAGAGCAAGGAAACTGGTAAAGATTCGTTACCTTCTGTGCAACCACCATCTAAATTATGGGGGTTATTAGTGTCTCACCATTCAGAAGCCCGAGTGGTGACAGAACAAGAATTACTGTTTATTCAGCTGGTGGTTGATCAAGTCGCGATCGCCATTTCTCAATCAATTTTGCTCAAGCAAATGCGAGAGCAAGCCCGTATTGAAGCGATTATTAATCAAGTCACCGAGCAACTATATACCACGCCTACCGTGGAACTTCAAATTGCCCTTGAAGAAATAGTGGTTGCAATTCAAGGTTCTGGAGGACGCCTCTATTTGCTGCCAGATGGCGATCAGCTCCCAGAAATCTACACTTATGGAGTGCAGCCTAGTCAACTCGATTTCGGACAAGGAAGACCGATTGAGGAGCATCTTTTATGGCAAAAATACCTCAATTCCTTCTCTGTTACACCTGTTGAGTATCCGGTAGAGCCGAAAGCTAGAGCATGGTCTGTGAACTGGATGAGAGCCGTTTATGCTTTAACTCCTCGACCTGACGAATTCAGTTCGGACACAAACTTGTGGGCGATCGCCGATCTTTATAAAGAACCCTTATTGCGGTCAGTCGCCCCTTGTTTCAAAGCGACGCAAATTCGGGGTTTGTTGATTGTGCCACTTCTATATGGTTCCACTGTCCTCGGCTGTTTGAGCATCTTCCGCGATCAAGTCAATATTGAAACGATTTGGGCTGGCTATGTTGATACCGATTCCCGCCAACTGATGCCGCGTCAGTCTTTTGAAGCGTGGCACCAACTTAAAACCGAACAAGCACAACAATGGACAGAGTCAGAGGTTAAGCTGGCGCAAGCATTAGGTGAGCGCTTTTCAACTGCTTTGAAGCAGTACCTACTCTACAAACAGGTGCAAGCTCTAAATACAAACCTAGAGCAACAAGTGCGCGATCGCACTGCCGAACTGCAACAGACTAACACCGATTTGCAACACTCAACCATAGAACTACAACGCTCTATTGAACGCCAGCAAGCTGTAGCGCGGATTATTGCCAAGATGCGACAATCGCTGGATGTAGAAACTATTTTTTAGACCACGACTGAGGACGTTTGTCAATTACTTAAGAGCGATCGGGTGGCAGTCTATCGTTTTAATGCTGATTGGGGAGGTGAATTTGTCCGTGACTATGAATCGGCAAATCCGCGATGGCAGAGAAATGTCAACCTTGGCGTAGGTGTAGTATGGGACGATACCGACTTACAGGAAACTCAAGGCGGACGCTATCGTAATAATGAAACTTCTGTAGTCGATGATGTGTACAGCATGGGATTTCCCCAATGCCACATTGATATACTCGAGCAATATCACGTCAAAGCGTTTATGACGACTCCGATTTTTGTTGGGCAGGAACTATGGGGTTTACTGGGAGCTTATCAACATTCGGGTAGTCGCCATTGGGCAGCAATGGATGTCGAGTTTTTCTCTCAAATCGCAACTCAACTAGGAGTAGCGTTGCAGCAAGCTGAGTATGTTGAACAAGTGCGATCGCAATCCGTACAATTGGCTCATGTGGCAGAACGGCAGCAAATCCTAGCAAGTGTGATTACTAAAGTTCGAGAGTCGCTCGATTTAAAAGAGATTTTTGAAACGACAACGCAGGAAATTCGCAGAGTACTCAATGCAGATCGGGTTATTGTCTTTCGTTTCTATTCGGAAACTAGCTATGACGGTGGCGAAGTCGTAGCAGAAGATGTTGCGGACGATTTCCTATCAACCATAACGGCAAAAGTTTATGATCGCTGTTTGGGTGAACAGTATGTTGAGAAATTCAGATCTGGCTACGTTCATGCAGTCACTGATATTTATAACAGTGAGCTAAACGATTGTTATGTGTCAATGTTGTCTCGTTTCCAAGTCAGAGCAAACTTAGTGGTTCCCATGCTCCAGCAAGGGAAACTCTGGGGCTTGCTGTGTATTCATCAATGCCTGAAATCGCGCGAGTGGCAAGAGTCTGAAGTAGAATTTCTCAATCAAATTACCTCTCAGTTTGGAGTTGCCAGACAACATGCGGAACTGCTCAAACACACACAGCAGCAAGCCACACAGCTTTCTCAAGCACTTGATCACTTGCGGGAAACTCAAGCTCATTTGATTCACAGTGAAAAAATGTCCAGCTTAGGTCAGTTGGTAGCAGGGGTTGCACATGAAATTAACAATCCAGTCAATTTCATCTACGGCAATCTCATCCATATTGATGAGTACACGCAGAACTTAATTGAGATGCTCAATCTCTATCAACACCACTATCCCGAACCGGAGCCGGAGATTAAACAACAAGCAAAGGTGGCAGATTTAGAATTCATTGCTGAAGATTTGCCAAAACTATTTGCTTCCTTAAAATTAGGTGCAGAGCGAATTAGTGAGATTGTTCTCACCTTACGGAATTTCTCTCGTCTGGATCAAGCCGAGGTAAAACTTGTTGATATTCATGAGGGACTCGACAGCACTCTATTGATATTGCAGCATCGTGTTAAACGAAATTCATTGCATTCAGGCATTGAGATTATTAAGCAGTATAGTAAGTTACCGCTTGTCGAATGTTTTGCCGGACAACTTAATCAGGTATTCATGAACTTGTTGGCAAATGCGATCGATGCTTTAGAGGAGTCATGCCATCAGGCAGCTCATTTAGGTATTACAAACTATTATCCCACCGTCACCATTAGGACGCAGCTTGTAGGCGACTGGGTGCAAATTGCTATCAAGGATAATGGTATTGGCATGACCGAATCAGTAAAAACCAGACTCTTCGATCCCTTTTTTACAACCAAGCCTGTCGGTCAAGGGACAGGTTTAGGACTCTCAATTAGTTACCAAATTGTAGAAAAGCATGGTGGCAAATTACACTGTGTATCCCAACCTAGTCAAGGGGCTGAGTTTCTCATTGAAATTCCCGTCAAACAATTTGAAGTTAAGTTAATGGGGAATGTGTAAGCCGTATTTGTTAACGTAGTATTTTTCAACACTCTCGTCTGTTCAACGAGGACTCTTGCAAGCCCTCGATGTCCCACAGAGTGGTTAGCAATGGGTTATTAACTAACTACCATTAACTCTTGGTGTAGTTATCGATGATCTTGGCTAAGTTTGGCACTGCCTCTTCCACATGTTTCTTTGCCGACTTGCGGAATTTACTATATACGCCTCTCACAGTCGTGTTTTTGCTTTTCTCGATTTTGACGTCGGTAATGCCCAACAGTGCGTCTGCCGTGCGATCGCTGTTATGGCTCAAGTGTCCGACCGGATCACCTGTCTGTACGCCTTCACTCCAAATGGGATCGATTGCTGTCAAGGAATCAGGCAAAAGCCGCTCGATCGCCTCGGCGCAGTAATTGGGAGCAAGTCCCCTGACAGCAGTGTAGCCAGCTTTCAAAGCCATACCAGAAATCCCTTGCATCTTCGCGACCTGCACGTCGAGCAAATTTGTGCATTCGGCCACGACCATTTTCTTTTTACTCGGATCTAATAGACCGTCGCTCAGTCCCATTGTGATTTTCCTTTCCGTATTTAACTTTCAATAATGTATAAATAATAACCTATTTACCAAAATTGGGCGATTAACTATTAATACCAGGCATTAAGCGTTTGAGAGCATGATCGGCAACGTCACCATAACGTAACTGCCCACACAAAATTTTACCCATAATTCGCACGGCAGAAGGGCGTCTAACTCCTACTTTGTAGCCGATATTGGGGAAGCGGTAGAATGCGCCTGCTAATTTTTGCGCCCAAGCCATATCAGTGCCCCATTGTTCATTGATGGCTTCAGAGTATTTTTCTAGGGCGTTAATGTCACCAGCTAACGCCTTGTCAACGGCTTGGGAAGCCAGTAGACCACTGAATATTGACGGACGAATACCTTCTGCTGTAAAGGGGTCTACCACACAAGCTGCTTCTCCAGCTAGAACCGCATTTTCAGTATGCAGCTTTTGTTTGCCATTCCACAGGCAAAGGGCATGACCGTACTGCTTACAACTCTTGATATCTAATTTAAACTCGCGACCATATTCACTCAATATACTCTTGAAGTCCTGCTGTCCGTTTCCCATAAATGTGCCGATGCCGATGGAATAGCCATCTGCTTTCGGGAAATTCCAGAGGTAGCCATTTTTCACCATGCCAAACTCGAAGTGTGCAATGTTACCATGCTCTACCTTAGCTTGTGCTTCTGCCTCCAATGCTCCCGCCAAACGGCGTTTGCGTTCTTTGAAGCCCAGCCATTTTGCCATTGGTCCTTTAGCACCGTCAGCAGCAATTAAATAACGACCTGTAACGGGTCCGTTGGCTGTATTTACTTGCCAATGGTCTACGTTAAAATTAATTCCTGTAACTTCCGTGTTATCTCTTAGTTCAGCACCTTGTTTCTGTGCTTGTTGAATTAGAAAATGGTCAAAAATATCTCGTCTTACCATCCAAACTGGTTCTGGGGTTTGTAGTTCTGCTTCCACTGGCTCCCCCATTTTCCAAGTGCAGCGAATTGTATCTGCCTTGGTAGAAATTGCGCTAGCAAAATCAAAGTCAAACCACTCAGCGATCGCTGGTGATACTCCACCGCCACAGGGTTTATATCTTGGTAGAGATTCTTTTTCTAAAACTAATACCGAATGCCCAAGCTTTGCTAAATGATATGTAGATGTTCCACCTGCAGGTCCTGCACCGACGACAATACAATCGTACATTTTTCTAAATTCTTGCTCCTAAATAAGAGTAAGTTTAAGCATATAGTGAATTTAATAAAGTTTTCT